>NZ_BBLT01000004.1:300000-594330 GCF_000775915.1 Sporocytophaga myxococcoides | reverse complement strand
CACAGGTCTTGCAGCAGGTACTTACTCTTATATAGTAACCGATGCTAATAGTTGTACTTCAACAGTTACTGTGTTAATCGGTCAACCCGCTATTTTAAGGGCCAGCGAAACTCATACTGATGCATTGTGCAATGGAGTTTCAAATGGAACAGTAACAATCGCAGCAATTGGTGGAACTTCGCCATATATTGGCACAGGGAAAATTACAGGTCTTGCTGCAGGCACTTACTCATATATGGTGACAGATGCTAATGGCTGTACCTCGACAGTATCAGCAACGATAGGAGAACCTGAAATATTGACTCCAGGAGTACTTTCAGGAGATACTTCGATTTGCGCTGGTGGAAAAATTAAGCCTCCAATCATTACCGGAATCAAGGGAGGTAATATAGCATGGCAATATGCAGAAGCTCCTTATACTTCTTGGGTAACGGCAACAAACAATGATTTTCCTTATGCTGAGGAAAAACTGACTACAACTCGTCAGTACAGGGTTCAGGTTTCCAATTCATGCGGAATTGTCTTTACAAATATCATTACAATTACAGTTAATCCTTCACCAGATCTAAATGCAGGAAAGGATACTGCAATAGTTGAAGGCAGAAAGGTTCAGCTGCAGGCTACAGGTGGTACAAATTATGTCTGGATGGCAGATAAGAGCTTAAGCAATCTGTTTATCTCTAATCCGATTGCGAGTCCTTTAGAGACAACTTCATATTTTGTAGAGGCAACCAATGAATTTGGATGTAAGGCTACAGATACGGTAATAGTATCAATAATTGGAAGAAGGCCTCTTTCTATAAAGAATACATTTACGCCTAACGGTGATGGATTTAATGATGAATGGGTAATTGACAATATTGAAGATTATCCTGAGGCATCTCTTGAAATATATAACAGATATGGTAGTGTAATTATTAAATGGGATAGAGATATCAAATCTTGGGATGGAAGAGTAAAAGGTGTAGAGATGGCGGTAGGAACATATTTCTATATTTTAGATCTAAAAGATGGATCTGAATCAATCGCGGGCTCAGTAAGTATAATCAGATAATTATGAAAAGAATATTAATATTAATGGTTTTGATAATTGTCAGTATTGATCTTTTTGGTCAACAGATACCTCAATTCTCTCAATATATCTGGAACAGCTATCTGATTAACCCTGCTATAGCTGGAGCAGATAATTTTATTGAAGCAAAAGTAGGATACAGAAATCAATGGGTTGGGCTTGAAGGTGCTCCTCAGACTTATTATCTTACTATTCAGGGGCAGAAAGGTAAAAAGTTAATTAACAGAGAGGATCTTGATGTAGTAAACAGAAGAAGAAACAGAGGATTTAAGAAACCATTAAATGCAGTGGATAAAGCGTTGGGGTATACTGGTAGAAAATATCCTACTGCTCCTGCGTCATTTAAGCTAAAAGGTCATCATGGATTTGGCGGACAAATCATGCATGATAGAATTGGACCTTTTAGTACATTAGGTGTCTATGGTTCATATGCTTATCATATTCCTCTTGCCCGTGAAACTTATATGTCCTTGGGAACTTTTTTGGGTATCAAACAATATAGAATTGATATTGATAAAATAACACTGGTGCAGGATAATGATCCTGCTATTGGAAGATCAGGTAATCTTACAAGTATCGCACCAGATGCTATGGTGGGCTTAATGGTGTATGCACCAAAATACTACATTGGTATTTCCATGGATCAAATGTTTAATAGTAAGTTAAAGTTTCAGAATACTACTGCTTATGCAGTCACTGGAACCGGTAACCTGTCCCCTCATTATTTTCTGATGGGAGGATATAGGGTAAATCTGTCTGAAGAATTGGCCGTGGTGCCTTCTGCAATTGTCAGATATAATCATGGAGCTCCGCCTTCAGTTGACCTTACAGCTAAATTTAATTACAAAGACCTTATTTGGGCAGGTGCTTCTATGAGAGCAAAAGATGCTGTCATTGTTTTATTTGGATTTTCTTACCGAAATATGTTGGATATAGGGTATTCTTATGACATGACGACCAGCCGAATTCGTCAGTTTAGCAGGGGAACTCATGAAATTGTACTTTCATACAGAATGGTAAATAAACCTACAACAGGTTGTAAACCAAGTTATGTCTGGTAGTTGTTCATAATCTTTTATTGATTGTATAAAGTTTAATAGTTGTTATATTTAAAAATGGAATTCATTAAACAGTATATCTTAATCTTCACATTTATATTTATTTCTGCTCTCGTATGCTATGGACAGGTTCCTGCTAACAAAAAAGCTAAAAAGCATTATGAGTATGGCGTGTCGTTTTTTACAGATGGAGACTATAAAGGTGCAATGGAAAACTTTACTATTGCGGAAAGTATAGATAAAGATCATGCTGGAATAAAGTATTACCTGGGAGCGTGTTATTGCGAATTAAAAAATTATTCAAAAGCATTGGTTTTTCTGGAAGATGCTAAGTTAAAAGGATGTACTATCCGAGAGCTTGATTTTTATTTAGGCAGGGCAAATCATTTAACTCATAATTTTGAACAGGCTATTCCGTATTACACAGCGTTTCAACAGCAGTTGAAAGGATCGGAAAAGAACAGAGTGCAAGAACTGGATAATCTGATCAGAAATTGTCATAACGGAATAAAGCTTATCGCTATGCCTCTGGAAATTAAAGTGCAAAATCTTGGTCCTACAGTGAATTCTAAATTTCCGGATTATAATCCTGTAATTTCCGCTGATGAATCAATACTTTATTTTACATCACGAAGAGATAACAGCACAGGTCAGATGCTTCATGAAGATTTCCATTATTATGAAGATATTTACTATTCAAAGAAAGATACAACCTGGTCTCCTGCTGAAGGTGTTGGAAGTAAGATTAATACAGAGAGCCATGATGCGTGTATTGGTCTAAGTGCTGATGGCCAGCAAATGCTTATATACAAAGCAACTTCTAATGGTGGTGATTTATTTATCAGTAATCTGGAGGGAAAAAGCTGGTCGTCTCCCAAAAATCTCGGACCTAATATTAATTCACCTTTTTGGGAGTCGAGCGGAAGCTTGTCTTCCGATCATAAAGTCTTGTTTTTTACAAGCAATAAAAGTGGTGGTGTAGGCGGTACAGATATTTATATGACCAGAATGCAAGATAATGGTGAATATAGCACTCCTCAATTACTGGGTCCACAGGTAAACACTCCTGACGATGAATTGTCGCCTTTTATTCATGCAGATGGAAAAACACTTTATTTTAGTTCGAGAAGTTATAATTCTATGGGAGGTTTTGATATTTTTTCCGTTGAAATAGATCTTGAAACCGGAGAGATATTATCTAATCCTGAGAATATCGGATATCCAATCAATACTGCTGATGATGATGTATACTTCACCTGGTCTGCTGACAATTCAAGAGCTTATTTTTCTTCTGTAAGAGAAGGAGGGAGTGGAGAGAAAGATATATATATGCTGGAGAGAAGTGTAGCTCTTGCTCCTGTAATTGTCTGGAAAGGACGTGTAATTGATGAATTGACCTTAAAACCTATTGATGCTAAGATTGAGATATCGGATAACTCAACTCAAAAGTCTGTAGGTAAATTTTTGCCAAATAAGAGTTCAGGTAAATATATTATTGCTTTACCTACAGGTCGTAATTATAACATTGCAGTTGAATCTGAAAATTATTCTTTTTATTCAAAAAACCTTGATGTCTCAGGTCTTAACAGATACGAGGAAATTGATGAGGATATTTATCTGAAGCCTCTTAAAAAGGGTACTGTTATTGTGCTTAGGAATATTTTCTTTAATGTAAATGACGCCTCTCTTAGACCTGAATCTGAAATTGAACTTACCAGGGTTTATAACTTTTTATTAAAACATCCGAATATAAAGTTAGAAGTTTCAGGGCATTCTGATAGCGATGGCAATCGGGGATACAACATGGAGTTATCTAAAAAGAGAGCTGCTACAGTTGCTGAATACCTGATTAAAAAAGGAATAAGGGCTGATAGGCTCATAAGTAATGGTTATGGGCCTAATAAGCCTATTGTGCCCAATGACAGTCCTAAAAACAAGCAGCTCAATCGTAGAACAGAGTTGATGATTATTGAATGACAAATAGAATAAATAAAAGCTCCTAATGGGAGCTTTTTTATTTATTATCTAAAATGTTTCTCCAGAACCGAATTAATCTTTTCTGCTGTCAGAGGCTTGTTAAGATATCCCATTACCGAAGGATGATTTTCAAGTTTACTTATGTCATTTTCATTTGATGAAGTAGTAAGAACGACAATTACAGGGTCACTTGAAGTATGTATTTTATAGGAATTCAGAAATTCAAAGCCATCCATCACAGGCATATTGATGTCCAGAAGAATCAATTCAGGACAGGAAGTGCTTTTATTCAGATGGTTAATAGCTTCTTTCCCATTTAGTGCTACGTTTATTTCATTAGCTATTTCAAGCTTTTTAAGTAGCCTGGCATTTAAAAAATTATTTACGCTATCATTATCAACGAGAAGAATTTTATCAATCTTTTTCATTGCAATATTAAGTTTAGTTGTTTTACAAGTTTAAAAAGTAAATAACATAAAACAGTATTGAATTTAGTCAATATTATTAATTTATGATAAAAAAGAACACATTTATAGATCATTCGGTTCTGATTCTACCCAGTTTTTAAATTTAATAAATGTTTCATTTGCAGCATTGATGATTGTATTGTCGTCGTTTGCTGCCAAGCTATATTCTTTTAAAGCTTCACAGAATAATTTCCATTTCTTGCCTGTCTCTTCACCATATCCGCTGAAGAAGCTTACACCCGAGTCCATCTCAATTAAGAGACTCTCTTTGATTATTCTGGATATCATTCTTCCGCCAAGCGTTGAACCTTCCATCACATAAAGACATCCCATCGCCTGAGATGAAGTTGTGATTTCCGGTAAATCCGTACAAAGGTTAATTTCACTCTTATAGCCAAGTCTCTGAAGATCCTCTTTTATTGTCGAAGATTTTCTTCTTGTTTCCAAATCAGGAAGATAATTAAGGATATCAGTAAAGCGATGAATTGAATTTTCAAGTGGCTGAAAAAAGCCATAAAATTTAATTAGTATCTTTCTGTAAGATTCAAGATTAAGCTCCCGATTCATTACAGGCTTCATTAAATTACTATTTTCCATTGCAGCATGATTTTCGGCGGTTTGCTGTTTTATTTTATCAAGAAGCATAAATCATTTAGGATGATAATCGGGTTACTCAACTAGTTCTGGTTTCTATTTAGAATATCAGTGATCGATTTTTGAAGTTCATCTGCAGCCTTTAGTGTTTGTGTTGTCCAGGCTTTAGACGTATTTTTAACAGTTTCTTTCCATGTACTGAATGAGTTTCTGGGATGATATGTTTTATGGTCAGATTCAAAATGAATGGCCTCATCAGGATTGCCGCCCCAATGAACGGTTTGAATGATTTCCGGACGAAATCCGACAATATATTCACCTCGTTTTACAGAAATCGGAATTACAATTATTCCGCTAGCCTCCTCTTTGTATTTATAGTTTGCATCAAGCTCCAGGAGCGTAGTGTCTGAATGAAAAATTTTATCAATCTTTTTTACCTTCAGCCAATAAGAAAGTTCCTTGATAAATGAGGTTGCAGGAGTTTTACCCAATTCTCTGATTTTACCGTTGAAAATTACTACAGAGCCTTGTATATCGAGAAGATCCAGCAAAGTGTTGTTTTCAAGCAGCCCATCGATAAAATGAGTAGCTGAACTCATTTGCCTGTAGAGTCTGGACTGAATTGAACTAAGTTGAGAGCTTGCAAGCAGATCATTTTGTTTCTCATTTAATACAAGCTGGGTGGATAATATATTAGACAATAACTCAAACGCAGATCTTAAATCATATGGTATTTCTCTGGCAATTCTATGATGACAAGAGATCAAGCCCCATAACTTATCATTTTTTATTATGGGAGTTGACATAGACGTTTCGACCTTCATATTTTGAAGATACTCAAGATGAACCGGAGCCACAGCTCTTAAATTGCAATCTCCCAGATTTGTGTATCTGAATGTGTTTGGGTTGAGAATGGGATTAAGTTTTACAGCCTTGTAACTTCTGTTAGGAATAAATCTATAGGGATTATTAAAGTATAGTTCTCTTGCCTGTTTGGGGATATCTGAAGCTGGAAATCTGAGCCCTAAATATGCATCCATACCTTCATTTTTGGCCTCAGCAATTACTTGTCCATTCCATGATTCATCAAACTGATAAATCATGACTTTGTCAAAGCCTGATATTCTCTTGATCTCTTCGCAGGCTATTTGACTGATCTGTGTTATACTATCCACATTTTTGAGCTTTGACACAATGAATTTAACATCCTGATAGAGGTAAGAAAAATCCTTCTTAATAACCGGAACTCTTTCAAGTTCCATGATCACCTGTCCATCTTTAAAATGAGCAATTGCAAAACATTCATGATTATTAAAACTGAAATGTAATGGAATTCTTTCTTTTAAATTATCATCATTAATTTTTAATAGCAAAGCTTCATAGGCTTCCTTTGAAAGAAAAGATGAAAGAGGGTTGTTAAGTATTTCCTGTACCTCTTTGCCAAAAAGCTCTTTTATGTTTTCACTGACCTGAATAATTGTCCACCTTAGTTTTTCAAGAACTATAAGAGCACCATAAGGTTGTATGGTATTAATAAAATTCAGTGGCAGATTACCGCAAAATTCTGAATCATAGTTCTTTTTACTTGGATTATTTTCCATTAACAGTTTTTTTTGAATTTGTTAAATCATTACTCAGTTGTTGGATGCTATTTGTTCTGAGGAAAATTTTAAATGTAGTTCCTTTATCCAATATGCTTTCTACACTTATCTTACCTCCTGCATTTTCTACTATTTTCTTAACGATATACAAGCCGATTCCGGTGCCATCCACGTGAGCATGGAAGCGTTTAAACATGCCAAACATCTGATCAAGTTTGTCTTCTTCAATGCCCAGACCATTATCGCTAAATGATATTGCTACAAATTCACCAACAATTTCAGAGGAAATTTTAAGATGAGGATCTCTGTCAGGATGCCTGTATTTTATGCCATTGCTGATAAAATTGTAAAAGATGCTTCTGAGATTCTTTCTTGAAAACAGAATAAAAGGAACCTGAAGATTGGATTCAAGGGTAACATTATTTTTGATAAATGAATCTAATATAGATAATTTCGTTTCTTCAATAGTTTCCTTCAGGTCTATTAACTCCTGATCTATTATAATATCTTTCTGAACCTTTGCAATTTCAGTAAGATCCCTGATTGTCTCTTTGAATTTTGCTATTGAAATATCAACCATTTCCAAAAGTGATGTAAAATCATCATCTTCACTTTTAGGCAATATTTCTAACTTTATTGTTTGAACAAGCCCTTCAATATTCAGAATAGGCGCTTTCAGATCATGTGAAGCTGTATAAATAAAATTGTCAAGATCAGCATTAATTCTAACAAGGTTTTTGTTTGTTTTTTCAAGTTCAAGCTGAGTCTTCTTAAGCGAAGTAAGATCAACTATTGATCCGATTATTCTGTATGGCATTCCATCTTCAAAATGGAGTATGTATGCTCTGTCGAGTACGTTGGAATAACTGCCATCTGATTTTTCAAATCTGTATTCTTCCTGCCACTGAATCTTACCCTTAGTTATGCTATTCTGTATACTTTCAATAATTCTTTGCCTGTCTTCGGGATGTATCTTTTCAAACCTTGATTCTATACCTTTGGATTCATCAGTATGTTCATAGCCGAACATGTTTTTGAAGCCTTCATTCCACCATACAGTATTGGAAGAGAATTCCCAATCATAAATAGCATCATTTGTTGCCAGTGAAAGTGCTTTATAGCGTTCCTGACTTATGGTAAGGTCTCTAGTTCTTTTCTCTACTCTTTCTTCCAGGTGATCATTCAACTGCTGAAGGTTTTTCTGTGTTTCTTTAAGTTCTTCATAAGCCTCCCTGATCCTGGTCTCTGCCTCTCGCTTTTCAGTTATATCCCCAATTGTAATAACTAAATTATCTCCTGTCTTTACGGCAGATAGTTCAAACCATTTATGTTGTCGTTCGCTATATTGTTCCGTATGCAGTAAATCGTTGGTTTCATATGCCATTACAAGTTTTTCAAAAAGTTCGGGAATTATGATCTCTGGAAACTCCGATTTGAGAAGTTTACCATTAAAGTCTTCCGTTTTTTTTCTGAATATTTTTCCTAATGTGCTGTTCGTAAGAACAAAGCTCATGTCTGTAATGTTTCCATCCTTATCCTTTACAGGTTCCAGAGCCATGATTCCGCTGAGTGAGCTATTGATTACTCCCGAGATAAGGTTGTTCAGGCTCTTCAGGTATGTAATATCAACAAAAGTGATAATAGCCCCATCCACTGTCAGATCCTGTTTGATATAGGGCATTATCTTCATCTGATACCACATATTGTTGTAGGATTGAATTTCCTTTTGCAATATGGATTGTGAGTTGATCACATACTGAATATCTTCTATAAGCCTGGGATGATTGATGTTGTTGGATATATGAGCAATTGGCCTTCCTATATCACTTTCTATAAGATTGATCTGTTTTGCTGATATAGGTGTAAATTTCCTTATGACAAGGTCTTTGTTAATGAAGATCTGAGAAATGTCAGAGCTTTTGAAGAAATTATTCAAATCATCATTGAGCTCAATCAATTCCTTTATCTTGATCTGAAATTCTGCATTAACAGAATGCAACTCTTCGTTCAGTGACTGCAGTTCTTCATTAGTACTTTGTAATTCTTCATTTGCAGAAACCAGTTCTTCATTTGAAGACTGCATTTCCTCATTTGATGTTTCCAGTTCTTCAACAGCAGTTTGGAGATTTTCTCTTGTTTCGATCAGTTCATCTTCCAGCTCCATAATACGCTCTGAGGTAATGAATTTCTGCTCACTAAGGTCTATCGAAGTTTCATTCGTCAGTTTTTCAGTTGCCGGTAATTCTTTAAAGAATATCCAGTATATTTTTTTCTCAGTCTTTTTTTCCGTAGTAGGGGAGATAATGATTTGTATGTTCCGTTTGGAACCCTCTTCCTGAAGCGTTATTCTGTCAAGCTTTATTGTTTCGTTACGTTTGATCGCCTTGCGAATAGCGGATCCCAGAACTATGGACAATTCTTCTGATACTATTTTCAGTATATTTAATTCAAGATGTTTTGGCTTAAAATGAATATACTTTTCATAGTCACCAGAAGCCTGAGTTAGTTCATAATTTTCATTGATACAGATCGCACTAAACCCTGAATGAGTAAGCAAGAGATCTGTCAGATTAGGTGCAGGAGCTGAAGGAAATGCAAAAGGTTTGTGAGAAAATTCCGGAAACTTAAAAGAAGTTGGGTTGTGAAGAGTAAAACCTCCTAGTCCCCCATAACTTTCAGTTGGCAGTTTTCTTTTGTTGCTTGTTTTCTGATAAATTTTGAATTTTTTGTGTAATTCATGAAATTCCTGGTTCAACTCTCCAATATTTTCGCTCGTTCCAAGGAATAAATATCTGTTTGGCTTTAAGCTGAAATAAAACTTAGATAAGATATTTTTCTGTAATCCCTGATTTAAATATATGAGTAGGTTTCTGCAGGAAATAAGATCTATTCTGCTATAAGGAGCATTTCTGGTAAGATCGTGCTGTGCGAAAACGATCATCTTTCTTAAATGACCATTTATTTTGTAATTATCACCTGACTTTTCAAACCATGTTTTTAAACGGGCGTCTGTAATATCATTTTCAATGGAAGTTGGATACATCCCTTTGGATGCAGTTTCCAGCGCAGTTTTATTGATATCAGTTGCAAATATTTTTACCTGGTGAGTTAGTCCATGTTTTAGTATATATTCTTGGGCGAGTATAGCAATACTGTAAGCTTCTTCTCCTGTACTGCAGGCTGCTACCCATATTTTTATCTCTTTCTCACTTGAAGCAAATAGTGAAGGGATAACTTCATGTTCCAGAATATTAAAAGAATCCTTGTCTCTAAAAAATTTTGTAACACCAATAAGAAAGTCCTGAGCCAATGTATCAAGTTCTTCTTTATTCGTATGAATGAAGTCCTTGTAATCAATAAGCTTTTTAAAATTATTCAGAGTCATCCTTTTGGCGATTCTTCTGCTAATAGTGGATGGTTTATATGATGTGAAATCGTTTCCGCCTCTCTTATGGATTAAATTCAGAATTTCATGAATGATTACTTCTTCCTCATCAGACAATCGTCCTGGAATAGTATTTCCAGGTGTGTCATGAATGAAACTAATAATTTCATCAGGCATCTGACTTACTGCAAGAATCATATCTGCATTGCCTGTGTCAATGGCATTCCTGGGCATGCCGTCAAACTTGGCTGTGAGAGGATCCTGAACAACCGCCAACCCGCCTGCATTTCTGATTTCTTCAAGACCTTTAGTTCCATCAGAGCCAGTACCGGAGAGTACCACGCCTATTGCATTGGGGCCTCGTTCATCAGCCAAAGACTTGAAAAATATATCAATGGCCATGTTAGGAATTTTTCCTGCTACCTTTTTATGGAGCTTTAACCTGTTGCTGCTTAATGTGATATTTCTGCTTGGAGTGATTACATAGATGCAGCCTGGTTCAATAATGATATCTTCCTGAGCTTCAAATATCTGCATTTTGGTATGCTTTGAAAGAAGCTGAGGCATCATGCTTTTATAGTCGGGAGACAAATGCTGGATAATGACAAAAGCTGCGTTAACCTCAAGCTTCAGGTTATCAAAGAATTCCATAATAGCTTCAAGCCCTCCTGCTGAGGCTCCAATTCCTATAATTGGGAAACTATTTGGTTCTTCATGTATCGGGAGCGGTTTCACTGGTTTTCTGTTAGATAATAGTGAGATCTTTACTGTCTGAAACTCAAATATAGATCAAAAAATAAAACATTTTTAAATATCAGAGTTTGTACCTGGACGATCTTGCTTTTTGTATTTAGCTTAAGCCTTTGTAATTAGATAATTAAGATGTTGATAATGGTACTATTTGCATTCTAATAACATTATTCAAGGATTAATGTTTAATATTAAATGGTATTTTTTTATGAATAGACTAGAATATATTAATCAAAGACAGGTTGAATTGGAAAGTAAGATTATGCAGTTGCAAGAGAGGCTTTTTCAATTGGAGATTAAAAGGATGGAGATTGATCGCTTAAAGATCAGATGTTCAGAAAGAAATAAATTTGTAGAGGATGTTTTGATAAAACTAAAAATGACTTTGGATAGGTAAGCATTAAATTTTTGTTTCATTCAGTTCTAACTTTTTCAATCGTTCATAATAGAAGTTTATTTATAATACAGAAATTCTTATTTTAGTTCATTATTCTTTTTCAGATTTTAATCTGTATTTGGATGTAACTTTTTGATAATTTATAACTTAACTTCTTTTTAAAACTACTATGAATGAAAATCTAAAACTTTTTACATCAATCGCAGGAAAGTCTTTTTTAAACTGGATAAAAGTGGTTTTTATAGGATTATGTTTGTCTGTCAGTGGAATCATTACCGCTTTTGTGATCAGAGGTACATCTTCAGTGCAGGATAATGTTTCGGGCGATACTTATCTGGCTGCCGCACCATCAGGAGATTTATGGAGTAACCTGCTGCTTGTTGTCTCAATAGGTCTTATTGTTATTTATATTATGCTTGCCAATAAATATGCATTACAAACATCAATATGCCTTATCTGGGAAAATAAACTTGCGGATTTTATAGAACCTTTGGTGGACAATGGTTTTAAGCGCATTTTTTCAAAGCAGCCAGACTTCTTTAAAAATGGGATTGACGGAGTAGTTACCAAAGCCCGGTTATTAGATGAGATCAGAAGGGATGATAATGCCAATAGGATTCAGAAAAAGGTACTGGACTATGGGTTAAAAAAATTAAGTCTTGACGGTATCGATTTCATGATTCAGATTTTAACATTCAGGCTACTGTTTCTGAAAAAATCAAAGCTCAATTAAGCTCAATTGCAAGCCCTTCACTTAAAGTGTTTTGGCTTATATCTTTGGTTCATGTTCTAATTCTTGGGCTTGCAGTTTATATTGATAAATAATAATCTCCATTTTTCCGGAATGAATAAAGTAAGGTTATTTTTCAGAATACTCATTTTTTGTGTACTTACTGTTGTCAGTCAGATAGGAGGGTTAGTATATTTATTAACCCTTTATATTTTTAAATCTCTGGATCCAAGGATTAAAAGTAAAGTTGCTTTTACAATATTAAAGTTGACTTCATTTGTTGTACTATATTTAATTACAGCTTTTATTATTGTACCTCCTGTAGCAGCCTTATTTGGCAGAGTTCCTCTTCCAATATATTCTGCGAATCATTTAAAGCCATTGAATAAAATCACGTGGATGTTCAACCGCAATTATGTGACACCAAAGCTTAGAAGAGCTATACTGAATGCTTCTGTTGAAATGAATAAGAAATATCCGGGAACTGAAATAAATTATCTGGATGCTTGTTTCCCTTTTATAGATAAATTTCCATTAATACCTCATCTTAGTCATAATGATGGCAGAAAACTTGACCTCGCATTTTTGTATATAGACAATCATTCAGGTAAAGAAAGCAATGAAAGTCCTTCTTTTATCGGATATGGAATTTGTGAAGAGCCACAGAATGGAGAGGTAAAAACCGCTGAGTTTTGCAAGAGCAAAGGTTATTTGCAATATAGTTTTTTAAAATACATCATTCCTCAAAGTAGTAAGACTGATTTTAAGTTTGATGCTGAACGTACAAAATCTTTAGTTGAATTATTAGATAAAGAAGAGGATGTCAGTAAGATTTTTATTGAGCCACATTTAAAGGAAAGACTGAATCTTCAATCTGGAAAAATCAGGTTTCATGGCTGCCAGGCAGTGAGGCATGACGATCATATCCATTTTCAGGTTAAGTAAAAAGGTAAAGTTATTATTTTTTTAGCAAATTTTATTGTAATGTTTTTGTTATAAGTTGTAGTTATCAGAAAGCTATTTTTTGCAGTAGATTTTGACTTTTGTAGATAGAATCCAAGTGTTGAAATGTTAATCTTTTTTATACGGTTGATCATTATGTGGTTAGCTATAGTAATGATATTTGTCGATTTTTAGAAAGTGATAATTATCATTGAATTAATTTGTGATGCTTACTAATTTTTCATCTTGTAAAGCTGGAAGAGGATGTGATAATTGTGCTGCAAATTGTAATAAATTCTTAAGTTATTTTTTCTAAAGAATGGATTTAAATTTTTCTGACAAACATCGGCAACTCCGATTAAATCTAACAAATAGATAAAGTTGATTGATTTTTTTATACCCTAATTGTTTAATGTATTATGAAAAATTTTCCTTTTATTCTGATTAATAAGAAATTTCTGGATAGCCTGTTAAAGAGGAATGCTGATAATGAATTTGACATACAATCGGCAGCAAAATTTGTTAAGGAAATAGAGCAGGGTAATCTTGATGTTCTGTATGAAGGAGAAGAGAATACTAATCAGAATGTTCAAAATACCCTTGCATTTTCGCTGATAAGCATGCGGGATCAAATGAAGCGGATAGCACAGCAGGAAAAAGAAATAAAATGGATTACGGAAGGTCTGGCAATGTTTGTTGAAATTCTGCGATCCAATCACAACCTTTCCGAACTGTCAGATAATATCATCAGGATCCTTGTTAAATACCTGGGAGCCAATCAGGGGGCTTTATTTATAATACATGATGAGGATCCGGAAGATATTCATCTTCGATTAGCATCATGTTATGACTATGACAGAAAGAAATTTTTTGACCAGAGAATTAACCCTGGGGAAGGACTTTCTGGTCAGGTCCTGCTAGAAGGTGCCAGCTTATATATATCGGAGATACCACAAGATTATATAAAAATTACTTCTGGCTTGGGAGAAGCCCGGCCTACCAATATATTGATTGTTCCGCTTGCTGTAAATAATCAGGTATTAGGTGTTGTGGAAATTGCTTCATTTAAAAAGATGTTACCTTACCAGATTGAGTTTGTTGAAAAATTGAGTGAAAGTATCGCATCGACCATTGCATCTGTCAAAGTCAATGAACAGACAAGAAATTTGCTGCGTGAAACTCAAATGCAGGCAGAGCATATGCGCACTCAGGAGGAAGAAATGAGGCAGAATATGGAGGAGCTGGCCACCACACAGGAAGAGATGGTACGCAATCAGAAGTTGACTGAAGAGATATTAGAAAGAGAAAGGGAGCTTTCCATCGAAGCTGAAAAAAACAGAGAAATGCTCTCTAAATTGATGATGATTGCCAAAAGCAAAAATATACAGGATGGAAACCTCGAAGGTTCTTTAAAGGAAATCACCATTGTTTTGGTTGATGTACTTCAGATCAATCAGGCTTCAATTTGGAGTTATGATGAAAGAACAGGTAAGATTCATCTGGAAAACTTATTTATGCATAGTAAAATGGAATATGTATCCGGACAGGAACTTTCTGTAAACGAATTTCCAATATACCTGAAATTATTGGAAAAGGGTCAATCTATAGTGATAGATAATACTCATGAAACGAATGCAATTACAGATTTCCATAAAAGACATGCTGAGTTTTCCATAACCAAATCATTATTGGAGGTACCCTTTTTTATAAATGAAAAGCTAGCCGGAATTATCAGGTGTGAAAATCATCTTAATGTAAAAAAGTGGAAAACCCTGCACCTTGAGTTTGTAAAGTCTGTCAGTGATATAATACCAATTGCTTATAAAACTGCAGAATCGAGGACTTTGCTTGGAGAATCACAAATCCAGGCAGCACATCTTAAAGCTCAGGAAGAAGAGCTTAGACAGAGTATGGAGGAGCTGGCAAGCTCTCAGGAAGAAATGAGAAAGAGCATGATTCAGCTTGAAGCAATGAAAGCCGAACTTCAGGTTCGGGAAAATGTATTTGGTCTCACTACAATTATGTCTGAATCTGATCAATATGGAAACATCCTAATGGCAAATGTAAAGCTTTGTGAGGTGTCAAAATATTCTAAAGAAGAACTGATAGGTAAGGCACATAATATATTCAGGCATCCGGATATGCCTAAGGAGCTTTTTAAGTTGTTCTGGGAAACGATAAAGGCAGGAAAGGTTTTCAGAGGAATTATCAAAAACAAAGCAAAAGATGGTAGTCATTACTGGGTAGATGCCACTATTGTACCAGTATTGGATAGTAACGGGTTGATCATTAAATATATAGGCGCCAGATATCACATTACAAGTGATAGAATTGGAGTAGAGTTATATAATAGTCAAGCGAGGACATTGGGATTAGCTTTAATAAACTCAGATTTCTAATTTTGAAATAACTCAAGGAGCTCAAAAATGATAAAAATCATTTTTTTGAGCTCCTTTTATCATTTTTAGGATATGAGTTATCTAGTAATTTAGCCCAGGACGTATCCAGCTCTTCATAGAATGGAGTTTTTTATTCTTAAAATAATTAAATTAAATGCTGCAGATTTATGCTTATCAAGTATAAAGGAGTTTCTAGTACTATGTTGCGTGATTTGGCGATCAGGCTTTCAGTTACTTTAGACATGAAATTATCAGAAGATATTCTCAAAATCTTTTTTCAGGAGATGATTAAAGGCCTGTCCTCAGAAGAATTAGTTTACCTGATTTCAGGTCTGCCGTCCTTTCTTAAGCCATTTTGCTATAAGACAAGAGTTGGTTTTGTTTCAGATGCTTCTTTGAAATTGTATCACTCAAATAAGAAAAAGATTACCGAGTCTATTCTTCAGGTTTTTGAAGGATATTTAAACCAGGAAGTATATATGGTGGTAAAGTTCAGAAGGCTAAAGCAATTGCAGCGTAAGCGATTTTCCCCCAATAAAATAAAATCTTAAGTTGTTTTAATTTAATATCTGAGTTAATTAATTAAAAATAAGTGATCAATAAAAAAGGCTGTCCCAATGCGAGACAGCCTTTTTGTTTTTTAAGATAATAAGCCTCTATTCTTTAATAAAGGTTTTTATATACTGGTCATTTCCATCTGTAATCTTAAGGAAATAGGTTCCTGCAGTCATTCCTACTACATTAAAGTCTGACTGGAAGTTACCAGATGTACCGCTGATCTCTCTCTGCATCAGCAATACTCCCAGTGTATTGTATATTGACACCAGCACCTTCTGGTTTGCTCCGATTGAATTATATTCCAGTGTAAAACTGCTGTATACAACATTCGGATACAATTTTATATAGATACTTTCAGAAAGCGATGGATGAATCGCAACAGGATCTGCAATGGTTTTAATCACATTACTATATTGTGAATGAATCCCTGTTGAATTAACAGCTTTTACTTTATAAAAGTAAACACCGTCTGGAATAAGGTTTTTGTCATTATAGCTTGTGCTGTTTGCCGGCAATATAGCTATTACTTCAAAGTCAGATCCGTTTACAGAACGTTCAACAATATATCCTGTTTCAGTAGTGGAGTTATCCAGCCAGCTCAGATTGATCTGTGTAGCTGATACTGCCTTTCCTGTAAGGTTTGTAGGCGCTTCTACCGATGTATATACAGTTATTGCCTGGGTTGCCGTACCAGCACAAGCATCACCAATTTTGTAAGTATAGGTAATGTTAAATGAACCGGCACCGGTTATTGCAGGATTAAACGTTCCATCGACAATTCCCATTCCTGAATAGGTACCTCCGACAGGTTTTCCTCCTGTGAGAGCAAAAGCAGGTGTGTTTACATCAACAGGAGCAATTGCATCAAGAGTAACTTCAGGAGATTCGGTTACAGTTATATTCTTGCTTTCAATAGTCAGGCAGTTATTTGTATTAATACTGTACTTGATAGTATGTATACCAGAACCTGCAAGGGATGGATCAAACAAACCGTCTGTTCTGACTCCTTTTCCTGTCCAGACTCCTCCTTCAGGACTATATCCACTAAGGTTATATGGAGTCGTACTTTTGCATACTGTTTCGTCAGAACCTGCATTGGCAGTATTTACTTTTCCGATAGCAAAAACCCTATCACTGGAATCTGCTTTTGTCGGAGCTTCGCTATCAGTTATTCTGATAAGGTAATTGTCAGAAGCAGTGACGGATTCCGGCAAAATCCATGTATATGTTCCAGTAGCAGGCTGACCTTCAACTATCGATGTATATGTTTTACCGCTATCAGAAGAGTAGGAGAGGTCAACAGGATTGGTTCCTGTGCTTAACCATGAAATATTGATAGCAGCGCCAGAGCAGAAGCTTTCTCCTCCGTTAGGTGAAAGGAGTGTAATGTCAGTAGAACCTACTTTAACATGTGTACATGCTTCTGCGTTTGTTTTCATTCGCTCCATGTTACCTGTGTTGTCTCTTGCTATAGAGAAGAAACAGTAGTTGTAACCAGGAGTACCTTTGAACAGATAAGGTCTGTCTGCTGAATATTTCTGAGCCAGAATGTTATATGGTCCTCCGTTTTCAGAAACATATAGATCATAATTTCCTGGCCCGCTTCCTTTTTCATCGTCTTCAACTTTCACCGTTATCAAGGTAGTTGAATCAATCTCGACAGGTAAAATATTGACTGAAGAGACAGGGGCTTTAGCATCCAGAGTATTACTTGCCTGATTAGTGATAATAGGTTCGTTGGTATCAAATACAATGGAAGCTCTTGCTCTTACTGTATCTCCGGTCTGTACACTTTCTTTCGGACGGATAGAGTACGTTACATAACCTTCTCCGTTTCCAAACAGATCATTAATAGGCAGGTAACCTTTCAATGGATTGGAAGGAGGTAAACCAGTTGCAGGATCAATTGTCTGGAATGTCCAGAACAGTTCGTTTTTAATTACATCAACACCTGCAATAGCTTCTACATCATAACCCAGAGAATCCGGAAGGTCGAGTGTGGTCAAATAGCTTGACTGGTTTGCCGGAACTTCGAAGTTGAATTTACCGAATCCAAATTTCCCTACTCTAAAGCTTAGCGGATTCAGATGATCATCTAAAGGAACAGTAATGGAAACTCTCTGTGCTGCAGTAGTCGCTGCTGCAGAGTCATTTTCATAAGTAACCTTATAGGACATAGGCTGAGAAGAAGCCACCATTCTATCAGGTCCATAACCCACAGGCCCGATGATTTCATTCGGATCACAAGAGCTGAGGATATTGGTACAGAAGAATTCTTTTCCGATACATGTAGCAACGTTGATAAAGAACTCAACACCACTGGATGAATTCACACAGTTGATTCCATCAATAATCATCTGACCACGTCTCTTAACTTCTTCATTGGTTTCAGAGCAAAGTGTTACAGCTACTGTAAATTTGATCGCATTAGCTGCGATGCTCATTGAAATAGCAGGGTTAAATCCTTTAGCATCTTTTGCCGATAATGCTCCGTTAAGTCCGTCTGCAACTCCTCCCACCACTGCATTTGCATAGCAGTTATCTATTGGGAATAAAGTTGATCCTACTGATATGGCAGCAGAATAAGGGTCACTCGCCTTGGTAGCCACTTTTACAGCCTGGTTTGTTACATCAAATGTTTTCTTACATATATCACTTGATGTATTGCTCTCATTACAAGGCTG
This sequence comes from Sporocytophaga myxococcoides, assembly GCF_000775915.1. NCBI lineage: Bacteria > Pseudomonadati > Bacteroidota > Cytophagia > Cytophagales > Cytophagaceae > Sporocytophaga > Sporocytophaga myxococcoides. The sequence continues at coordinate 575,716 of NZ_BBLT01000004.1, read as the reverse complement.
CTGCGGAGGAGGAGGTAGTTCCTGCTCGCTTGGCGTCCTTGGTCTTGGAGGGACATAATATTTGCTTGTTCTGTAAGAACCAGGTCCTTTTGTTCTGCTTCCCGGTTTTTTCCTTGGAGGTGTTCCAGGGGGAGTTCCAGGAGGGGTTGTCTCTGGTCCAGGATTGATTGTTCCTGTTGGTCCGCTTTCTCCACCAGGTCCTGTTCCGCCAGGTCCTGTACCACCAGATCCGCCTTCACCACCGGATCCACCACTTGTTGAACCTCCGTCACCAGGTCCGCCAGGTCCACCAGGGCCACCAGTACCACCAGGTCCGGTTGTGCTGGATCCACCAGGGCCACCCTGACCACCGCTTCCACCGCCAGGTCCGCCAGTTCCACCAGGTCCGCCAGGCCCTGCAGGAGTCGTACTGTTTCCAGGTCCGCCCTGTCCGCCAGGACTTCCAGGTTGGCCATATCCACCAGGAGCGCCAGGGATACCAGCTTCTCCCGGTTTAGGTATTCTTGGAGTGAATACAAGTAATAATGTATCGGTACCCTGAAGTTTTAAAGAGAATTTTCCTCCATAAGTATAGTTATGGGCAACAAATCTCGAAGTGTCAATTGAAATCTTGGAAGTTTCAAATGACTTGATCCCGCCCTCTGCTACTGCAATTGGCCAGCTTTTGGTTACTGAAGGCCACCAGCCCGAAAGATATCCGGGATAATTGTCTTCGTCAAGAGATGAAATTCTGACAACAAAAGGATTCGTAGCTGTTGCTGTAACATTGATGCTTCCCTGAACTTTAATCATATCAAAGCCAGGATCAGTACCAGCTGTACCATTGTATTTGTTGATTTCCCACAGATAATCCTGTCCCGGACCGAAAACAGCTGTTGGCAGATTTACAGTTCCTGGGCTTGCTCCCGGATCATAGTTGAAAGTAATTCCATCAGTATCATTTTCTTTGGGATATGCAGCATTCAAACCTTCTGCGTCCAGACAGCTGTGACATGCAAAATCAAAGCCTACTGTATCAGTCTCAGTTAGTAATCCGTTTTTGAACGAAGGAGTCAGGAAGAGATCAACAAAAGCTTTTCTGTTACCAGCAGTTTCAACCAATCCTTCAACAATATCAGCTCTTAATAGAGCAGGGTCGGAAAGTATTCCAAGTCTCATAAGTTCAAGGTCCTGATTCAGCTTTTTCATTAAGTGTTGCTGATCATATGCGTATAGTCTTACAGATAAAGGGAAATTGTTATAGTTGAAATCTCTTATTCCCAGATTTACAGCAAGTGTAATCTGTTTTCCTGGTGCAAGATCTCTTGATATAAATGGTATCAACTTGATTCCCCCTATTTCTGTATAGTCAGTATTGGGAAGATCGATATCAAGAGGGTAATCCTTTCCTGTGATGATTTTACCTTCAAGTTTCTGAACTTCTACTACTTCAGTTTTTTCTAAAACTGTAAGGTCTCCATGCAGTACCGGAATATCTACGTTTGAAGTATTTCTAAAAGTAAAGGTATAGAATCCGCTTTTACCTTTTCTAAGAATACTCGGAGCCTGAGGTATGTAATCGATAGTATAGGCTTTAGCCGCTTCAACAACCACTCCTTTAACAAGAACCTGTTCTTTGTTATCCGGGTTGATAGCCACAACATCATAAATACCTTTCGGCGTTGAAGTCAGATCCCAGCGTAACTGTAGTTCCATACTGCTAACCATTTTAACAACTTTAGCAGTGGCTACTGTTGCATTGCCATTTTTCAATACGACTTTTACTCCATTTTTGAAACCGGCTCCGTTTAATACCCCGCTTACAATGCCTTGTCCCATCTGATTTGGAGTAATGTTCAGTATGGAGAATGGAAGGGCTTTAGCAAGCAGTTTCAGTTTTTGATTTCCATTATAACCAACAGACGATCTGATCAGGATATAATAGTTGCCGACTTTCGTTTGCGGTACCAGTACTTTCTGATTTGGCCTGTTTGTTTCTGTGTATTTGAAATCAAAATCAGTGCTTGATGGCACTCTGTTGTATGCGATGTATACTTCATTTAATCCGTATGACTGATCACTTGTCAGAGTAAATATAAGGTCAAGATCAGCTTCCACATTTACCTGATAGTACAATCTGTCCTTAGGTGTAAGCACAGTATTCTCAACCACATCGAGATATAATGAGCGTGCTTTTACTGTCAATGTATTGCTGCTAGCTCCGGTGTTATTGTTGGTATTGATTTCATTCACCGCATTGGAACTGTTGGTCTGAAGCAATCCGTTGTATACATCCGGAGTAATTCCTGTTAAAGGAGCAGAGAATGTTCCTCTTATCGAATCACCAGGTAAAAGTTTGATGGATGTATAATCATAATTTACCAGCATGTCCTTGTCAGTCTGCAGGATGAGGTCTTTGGATAAGAATACATTGTTGCGCAGATTTCCTATTGCAGGCACTGTTCCTATGTTTCTCACAGAATAGGACGCCTGAATCGTATCGCCAAGATATGCAGAAGGAGTGAGGTTTAGTCTCTTCACCACCAGATCTGCCGGTGCTGCAGTAGAAATCTTAATTGGTAATCCGATGGACAGGTTGTTATCATCCTGGTTATTTTCATAGACCAGATTTTGATTATCAGCTTTGTAGAAAATGAAATAGTTACCATTCAGATAGTCGGGAAGTTTAACTTCAATACTATCGGTATAACTTTCATTTTTCTTCAATATCTGATTAAACCCTGATTTTCCTACCTGCACAACACCTGATTGAGAAGCCAATGCAGGATCAAGAGCCACATATATAGCATCAGTCCAGTACTTGATGTCTTTGTAGATGGATTGAGCATCTGTACCACCTTGGTTTTTCACAGTATATTTAACTGTGATAGTCTGACCTGCATAAGCTTCAGAAGGAGCATTCCAGGAAGTTACAATCAGATCAGCCGCAGGGTTTGAAGTAAGGTTGATGGCTTTAGCAGCAATATTATTTTTTTCTGAAGCATCATTTATGACCGCCTTTGTCGGATCCGTCACCAGGAATATAAAATATTTTCCTGAAAGGCCTTTTGGCAGATCAACTTCAGCAGACCCATTATAACCTTCCTTAGGTGAAAGCGGACTGTTTCTGAAATTATTTACAACTAAAGCTTTATCATTCGCATCCAATATTGAATCTGCAGAAAGGTAAATTCCATCTGACCATGAATTGGCTTTGGTAATATCATTGCCGATATTGTTTATCTTCCAGTCAATTTTGAGTTTGCTTCCTGAATTCCCTACCGAAGGCACTGTAAGAGAAGTTACTGACAAGTCAGCTTCCAGAGGTGCATATTTGATGTATACACTTTTTAAAATACCTTTCAGGTTGTTTGCTTCACTTCCGTTTTCAAATATATCATTGTGAGGATCTGAATAAACAAAGAACCAGGCCTCTCCAATGCTTTCAGGAGCAGTAACTTTGAGTTCCAGATTTTTGATCTGCTCAGGCTCAAATACTCCTTTCATATAATTGCTCCTTAAAACATATACAGGATTCCATGTAGATGTTGAAGAATAATAAACATAATCAGAATAGTCTGCTGTAACTCTTCCGGTTCCAATGTTTTTGACCTGATATTTTACCGTGAATTCTCTTCCTGCATAAATAGTATCAGGAACTTCGACAGACAGTACCGATAGATCCGCATAAGATCCTGCAGAAATTTTCATGGTTCCTTCACTTCTTGCAATGTTATTAGCTGTATAGGTGTGTTCAAAAACTTTGAACTCTTCATTGGTTACCACATATACATAATAATCTCCTGCAATACCTTCCGGAATATTTATTTGCTTAGTATTTGTATAAATTGAGTCTGCAAGGAACTCAGGATTGTTCGTTTTATAGAATTTTCCAATACTGATGGAAGAATCTTTATTGAAAGTATTTTTCTTCGAGATATAAATATTATCGTACCAAACATTCTCTGATTTATGAGGTCCGCTTGCTCCTATATTTTTTACTGTATAAGAGAAGAATCCTTCTTTGCCAGCAACTGCTGTAGCCGGAGCATCAACTTTAGTTACAGAAAAATCAGGAGGAGGAGTGAGGTTAATTGTAATCTGCTCACTTGCCTTAATGTTATTTCCATAACGAGAAGCTTCATCAACACCCTCTTTGTCTGCTGCAACTACAAGGATATAGTACTTACCTACATATTTAGGAGGCAGATTCACTTCACTTATCATGGTATATGAACTGTCTATTGCAAGTGGTATACCGGCAAAGTTCCTACAAATATCTCTTTCTGTTTTGCTTTTCAGGGCAACAAATGAATAGCCTATATAGACGTCAGTCTCAGGAGAATAGGTTTCATCTTCAGAGAGATAGATCATATCGTTCCAGTATTGGTCATAACAGCTTGGAACAGCTCCTCCTCTGTAAGATCCGCCACCAATGCCACCGGTCACCATAGGAATTACACCGCTTGCATAAGATTTCTTTCCTACAGCATTGGCCTGACCAATATTTTTAACCTGATAGGTCACATTGATTTTACTTCCGTTAAATACTGGAGTTGGTGCTCCTACACTCGTAACTGCAAGGTCTGCAGCAGGTGATGGATTTATAGTAATGACTTTATATATATAATTGTTTTGTTCATTGCTTTCAAGTACATGGCTTCCACCGCTGACTCTCTCTGTTGAGCATTTATCTCCTGTAAGGGTTCCGCTACAAGTAGCATGAGTGTTATCTGTAATAATAAACAGATAATAAGTGCCAGGTGTTGACGGTAGTGTTATTTCCTGGCGCTGTGTATAGGATTTATTAGGTTGCAGATAACTAATGTTGTCAAATGTTCCCAGTAATTGATCCTCGGCCGCTCTTAAGTCAAGGTCAGTAGAAAGATATACTCTGTCTTGCCATGCAGCACTTCCGGTTGAAGCCAGACCCGTATTTTTAACTTCCCAGGTAAGCTCAATAGGAGTTCCCCCATTCGCAGATTTAGGAATAGTGGTATCTACAATCTGCAAATCAGGTAATGGCATGGTCTTGAATCTTTGCACAGGACCCTCTGTAGACCTGCAGTTGTTTTTCGCTATTACCTGCCATTTGTATAATAGATTATTTGTTAAGCCTGTTTTTGCAGCATAAGCAGGTCCGGAGATATTAGTTGCATAATTGTTAGATGGTCTGGAAGCTAATGAATCCGGCCATATATACAGATCATATGAAGTAGCACCAAACGAGGAAGACCAGGTTAGATTTACCGGTACAGATGCATTGATGGCTCCGTCTGCCGGCTTCATATCTGTGATAGCAGCGGGTGTAACAGGGTTTTTTACGGATACTTCTATGGTTTTGGAGGCTCCTCTTTCACCACAGTCAGCAACGGGAGTTACAGTAAGATTGAAAGTTCCGGTTGTAGTCCAGTTTACCTTTACAGATGCTCCTGCTCCTGTTCCGGTAACCAAGCCTCCGCCTGAAACCTGCCATTCGTATTTAGTAGCGAATTGACTATTAACAGAATATGTCCATTCCCCCGGACAAACGTCTGTCAGGCCGTTTATTGCAGAAGGTTGATCAGGTACAGGACAAAAAAGCTTAAAGGTCTGAACTGGTCCTTCAGTTTGTTTACATGTGTTTCTGGCTACTATCTGCCAGTTATATATTACACCCTTTGCAAGTTCTTCTGTTACTCTGTATGTAAGGCCTGTAAGATTGTTTCTGAAAGGCAGTCCTGGTTTTGATTCACTTTTTTGCCATAGGAAAAGGTCATAAGAAGTGGCGTCCTTTGCAGTTGACCATGAAAGGTCTAATGGAAGGGTAAGATTTTCTGTGCCATTTGCTGGAGTCATTCCTGATACAGCAACAGGAACAGGAGAATTGATGACTGTTACCTGTAAAGTACGTGCAGTTCCTGTCTTTCCGCATTTAACAGAAGGTGTGACGGTTAGTGTATAAGTCCCGGGTGTGATCCAGGTTACCTCTACTGACGGTCCTGATCCGGAAATCACTCCATCGCCTGTAACTGACCATGTATAATCTATCCCATCAGCTCCTTGGATGCTATATGATTTTTTTACAGGACAAGTTTGTGTTTCTCCTGAGATAGCTGATGGTTGTTGAGGAGTAATACAATTCAGAGTAAATGTCTGTATCGCACTTTCTTTGGATTTGCAGCTATTTTTTGCTACAACCTGCCATTTATATGGTTTTCCAAATTCCAATCCGGAGTTAAGAACATAACTTGTTGAAGTTATTTCTTTCTGCATCGGACTGCTTGGTTTAGAGCTGCCATCCTTCCAAATAAAGAGATCATAGTTGTCTGCATTTTGACTTGCAGACCAGGAAAGGGTTAATGGCAAAGCAAGATCTGTTGCAGCATCAGCAGGAATCATATTGACAGCAGCAACAGGAGTAGGTTTGTCTGCAACAGTAACAGTTAATGTTTTTGCAGTACCTGTTTTTCCACATGCTACTGACGGCGTCACTGTGATGATAAAAGTTCCTGTTGACGTCCAGTTTACGGATGCAAAGCTTCCAAAACCTGTTACGGTGCCTCCTCCGGAAACAGTCCAGTTGTAATCAACACCTGATTGCTGTTCAACGTAATAGGTCTCTTCTCCCGGGCATGCAGAGGTAGAACCATTTATGGCTGCGGGCTGAGAAGGAGTTACACAGTTTAGTGTAAATGTCTTCAAAGTGCTTTCCTTTGTTTCACATATTGATTTTGCAACTATTTTCCATTTGTATGGCACCCCATAATTAATTCCGAATGTTACTTTATAAGAAGTATCGGTAATGTTGTTTGCATAAGGATAGGTTAATGAAAAATCATTGTTACCGTAATAAAGGTCATATTTTGTCGCATTAGCTGTTTTATTCCAGGTAAATATTACCGGCAACGTCAGATTATTTGCATCATTTGCCGGATGAACAGTTGTAACAGTTCCTAATGGAGGCAATGATACTACTGATATAGTTTTGGAAATAGTATCACTGTTCTTTCCGCAATTACCATTGATATAAAGTGAAACAGTCTGGTTCCCCAGAGTATTCCATTTTACAGTAATGGTGCGGCCTTCATTTTTGGTGATGGTACCTCCGGAAGAAACCAGCCAGTGATAGGTTGCCCCATCAAGGCTTGATGTTGAATAAATTTGTTCTCCCAGACAGGAACTTTCCTCTCCCTGGATGGCATATGGACGGTTTGGATTAACACAGAATGTTCTTACTACAGGATCTGCAGCTTTATATGTGGCATTCCCATTTTGGGAAGCCTGTATAGTAACAGTTCCAATACCAGTAAAAGATACTTCTCCATTATAAAGCTGTGCCGGTCCTGAGACTGTATATGTTACAGGAAGACCTGAGCTTGAGGAAGCATTCAGTGTAAAATAATCATCAAAGTCTCGGTCAGGCAGTGGATTAAATGTAATGGTTTGAGGAGTTTGCCCGAAAGACAAAACCCCATTAGGTGAGAGTTGAACTATAATAGCTTTGGTACTATAATCATTTCCCTGGCTATAACCATTTGCATTTGATTGGACTGGAAGAGATTCGCTATTGGAATAGCCTGCAGCTATGACATTACCATTTCCATCAGATGTAATTGCTGTAATCTGATCATCATAGCTTCCTCCATAATAAGTAGCCCATTGCCTTACACCAGAATTGTTAAATTTCAGAATAAAGCCGTCATCATCATATTGTGTAGATCCCTGAGACTGATTATATCCTCCGGCTATTGCAAGTGTAGGTAAATTACCTTGAGATGAATAACCTCCTACAAGGATATTATTAGATTTATCAGAAGCAATGGCAGTTCCATAGTCATTGCCTGTTCCACCATAATAAGTAGCCCATAAACGAGCTCCAGCGTTTGAAAACTTTACAATAAACGCATCGCTTTCACCTCCGGCATTAGAAGTTTGGTTGTAAGCTCCGGAAAGATTCTGAAGAGGAAAATCAGCACTTGCAGTTCCTCCTGTAATTAATACGTTATTACCTGCATCAATTGCAATACGACCTGCAGTTTCAGTTCCATTCCCTCCATAACAGGTAGCCCAAACCAGCGATGCACTGCTGTTAAATTTCATAAGGAAGGCATCATAAAGATTTGTCCCGGAAAAATTTATATTCTGGTTGTATGCACCGGATACTGACTTTCCCGTAAATCCGTAAGAGGTAACCCCTGTAATCCAGAAGTTGTTGTTGGCGTCTATGGCAATTCCACTTGGGTTAATAGATATTCCACCGTAGTAGCTGGCCCAAAGTCTGGCCCCATTTGCATCAAACTTTGCGAAATAAATATCGCCGGTTCCAAAGGAAGTAGAAACGTTAAGTGCTCCAGTCAAGCTTTTGACAGGAAGGTTCGTACTATTGGTAGTTCCTGTAACGATAATATTTCCGGATCCATCGATGGCTACATCACTACCCTCTTCATCTTCAGATCCACCAAAGTAAGTACTCCATTGAAGAGCACCACCTGCATTAAATTTCGCAATGAATGCATCTTTGACATATTCTTCACCAAATGGTTGTTGGTACCCCCCGGACAGTGTTTTTACGGGGAAATCATTACTGGTTGTACTTCCTGTAATGGCTATATTACCATTCGCATCTACTCCGATTCCAGACAGCACGTCTTCATCATTTCCACCAAAATAAGTAGACCACTGGCGAACTCCATTGTTATTGAATTTAACTATAAAAACATCCTGGTATCCGGAAAATGAAGATTGATTATATCCTCCTGAAATATTTTGAGTTGGAAAATCATCGCTGTATGTATTTCCCGCCATATATATATTGCCAGCTGCATCTGTTGCAATATCTATGGCTTCATCATGACCTGTTCCACCGTAGTAGGTGGCAAAAGGGTCTATAATAAGCACTTGATTTTTGTTGAAACGAGATAGATTAAATCCAACCGTTTTATTGTTTATTAATTTAAAGTCTGAAGCTACTTCAACCGTTTGATTATTGATTATCTGATATGTATAAGGTTTAAGTTCTTCAATTTTTCCTAAGCTATGATTGATCAGAAGTTGTCCATTGCTGCTTATTGCAGTTCCTTCAGCACCCTCATACTCCATTGCTATTTTGGAAGGATCACCTCCAGGATGAACTATAAAGTCATATTTCAGCCCTTGATTGTTGGCATAAAAAACAAGGTCAATATTGGGATATATCTTTTTATAGATAATTTTTCTGTATCCAGGTACATTGGTAATGCCATCCGGACAATGTTTATAATAAAAGTTATAATGACCTTCTGCTTTTTCTTCAGTAAGGATTTCAGGAGTTTTATTTCCACCTTTTAAATGAAGGACTAAAGTTTGCTCTTCAAAGGTCACCTCGTTGTTTTTACCCTGGTCCTTTAATTTTCCTGTTGCTTCGGAAAATTGTTCTTTTTCTTTCTTGAAAGAATAAACAATCCGATCAAGAAGGAAATAGACTTGAGCACCTTTGGCGGACATATAATATCTTATGTCCTTCATGGCTTTTCCGTCATGGCTTGCCAGCTGTCCTCTGTTTTCAATGAAAAGAGGAGAAGCATTTTTTTTGATTGTACTTAAATCACTTGCCTCTATTGGAATGAAGGCAGTAAGAAAAAAGCAGCACAATAAATGTAAAAAACGATTCATAAATAAATTAATAAAATTTGCTGTTAGAAAATTTTTATGTGCCCTTAAATCAGGGATATATATTGAGTACTATAAGGTAAAATTTGATTTTAATATGATTTTTTTTGTCCTCTAAAAATTCAATGGAATACAAAGTTAGTATAAATTCAATTGAAGGTAAGTCAAGTAAAACGGTATTTTTTTATTAGAATAATCTTCTGAATCCTTAGTGTAATGGGATGATACAGCTTAATATAGTATTTAAATTATGTCTGAAAAAAAAACTGATGTTTGTCAGAAAAAATCTCCTTGTCTGTGAATGTTTTACTTTGTTAGGTTAAAATGTAAGATTGATTGTTTAAACACGGGAAAAGTATATTTATGATTATTCTAACTATTAGATTTAAGTGTTTGTAAATTGAATTTATTAAAGTCAGATTAAAATTTTTTAATTATTTAGAATTGTTCTAAATAAGTTTGTCCAGATTTTATTCTCTTTTATATTTGTTAATTGGAATCTTTCTTTCAGAATGGATAAGATTAGAATTTTTATACTGGATGATCATTATCTGATAAGAGAAGGACTTAAGAAAACACTTAAGTCTGTGAAGGATTTTATTATTGTAGGTGAAAGTCCGGACCTTGCTGATTTATTGCTTGTTATGAAGGATTTTAATCCTGATATTCTTTTTCTGGAAATAGGACTATGTAAACGACCTATTGTAGAACTCCTTGTTGATATTAAAAATGTGTCTCCAAAAACAAAAATCCTGGCTATTTCTGATTGTAGTTGCGAAATGAAAGTTTTTACCTCGGTAAAGGCAGGTGTTGCAGGTTTTATAAGCAATAAGGCAGATAGGGAAGAAGTTATAAAAGCTGTTCTGGAGATTTCTTCCGGTAATGATTACTATTCTCCGGAAGTTACAAAAATCCTGATGAAGGGTCTGTTTGCAGGAAGGGGAACTGACATTCAGTTTTCTGAAAGAGAGTCTGAAATAATGAACCTGATCTGTCAGGGAATTACCAATGATTCTATCGCCAGTCAACTTTTTCTCAGCGAAAACACAGTCGCTACTCATAAAAGAAATATCATGAAAAAGGCAGGAGTCAGACGCACCAGTGACTTGATTTTGTGGGCTTTGGATAAAAAGCTTATTGCCAGAACTTCCTGAAAAATACTTTTTTTTTAGTATCGCTTACCAAATTTTTAGTATTAAAAAACACTAGTTTTTCAGTATTGCAAGCCAACGTTCAGCCTTCTATCTTTGTATTGTTTAGAATGATTATAAATAAGTGTTGAGGTGCAATTTACATAGCATTTGGATAAGATTTGTGGCTTTTGAATGTCAGACGAAATATATTTTGAATTTTATTTAAAAACTTATATAAAAGGAAATCATCGAATATTCGGTGGTCCGTAAAGTTTTAGTCCTTCAGGTATTTACCCGAATCGGCAGTTATTAAGTATTAAGATATCTGGTTAAACTGAAGGCACAAATTAGTAGAAATGATTGGTAACTTTTTTAGTTACCAATCTCGAAGCTTACTAAAAACCGCTTGGGCTTAAAGTATTAGGACAACTATAATGTCGACATTTTTCTGAAGGGAGGTACCTTCTGAAATGTAAATAAAGTACCTGTTACAGTTGAGTTAATAGGATAAGTTAAATAAGGAGAATCTTAATAGTAGAATAATATATAAAGATCGGCTATGTGCGAACAAATTCAATTAAGCAAAACAAAAAACGGACAGATATTCAGTTGCGATAAATGCGATGGAAAAATATGTCTCATGTATAAGAACATAGTCCAGGGCCTTGTTTTAAATGATTTTTATAAACTAAAAAATTTAATTGATACAATAGATATTGAGGAGTTTTTTCTTAATTATCAGGGTGAGAAAAGGCTAAGTATAAGAACTTCATTTGCAGATTTATTTTTTGCTTTTGATGTTAACGAATTGTATGAATTAAGAGAGCTTATGTTGTATGCCGATTTAAAAATTAAACTCTATGAAAGTATTAAAGACAATATCAACTAAGACAAGACTATTAATCTTTTCATATTCAGATTTACAGACGAAATTGCTGTAAAGTTGAAATATTTGATGAAGAAGATAGTATTATCATGTTCTTTGGAGAAGAACAAGACACTCCGGAAAACATATATCCGGAGAACGTTCCTTTTAAAATATTTTTTTGTTCTTAATTTTAACTAACTCCGGGTATTTAATATACCTCGGAGTTTTTTTATTTCAGGAATATAAAGATCATCATAATTTATTATTACCAGTTTTATTAAGACAATACGACCTGTGTCTGGAATAGTCTTGCTGTTACTTAAAACTGTTGCTTCCTCAGGTACCTATCAACGCGGCCCCTATAACTCCTGCAGAATCTCCTGTTGTATTCTTTACTATGGCCGTTTTTAATTCATCGTTAAAATGATACTTCTTTACCTGCTCAATTCCAAGAGTATAAAGCTCTTCTATGTTTGAAACCCCACCTCCCAAAACTACAATGTCAGGGTCAATTACAGCAAGTACATTGGAGAGTGCCACACCAAAGTGTTCAAAAAACTTCTGCATGATGATTCCCGCGTCCTTGTTTCCCGTCCGGTATAATGATATAATTTCATGCAGTGATTTTTTTTCTCCCGTCAGCTCTTCGTAACGCTTCTCAACTCCACCTCCTGAAATAAAAGTTTCTACGCAACCACGCTTACCGCAATAGCATTTGGGTCCATTCTGATAATCAATAGTAGTGTGTCCCCATTCTCCTGCTATAGATTGTAAACCTGGTATGACTTGTCCTTTATATACAATTCCTCCTCCACATCCGGTTCCCATAATCACTCCGAATACCATTGCCTTTCCTTTGCCTGCGCCATTAAGAGCTTCAGCCATGGCAAAGCAATTAGCGTCATTTTCTATGGCTACCTTTCTTCCGGTACTTTTTTCGAGATCACGAAGAAATGGTTTTCCATTAAGGCAAACAGTATTGGAATTTTTGAGCATGCCCGTTTTGGCAGATACTGATCCAGGTGTTCCAATCCCGAAAGTATGCTCAGCTTCATGAATGACTTTGCAACATTCTTTATACAATGAAGTGATGTTATTCAGAATATGCTCATAACCTTTTTCCTGTTCTGTATTAATACGCTTTCTGAAAACTTCCTTCAAAGTACTATCCAGAATGATAGCTTCTATTTTGGTGCCGCCAAGATCAATGCCAATTTTAAACATATCGATGATGAATTAGATTTTTATAAATATAAAAGAAATGAGGAAAATGTCTTATAAAATAAATTTCATTGCACCGTATTTCGGTTTTGATTTCCTTAATTCTGGAAACATTTAGGAAGTGCTTAAAAATATTTTTTTGATGCCTAAAAAGAGCATTCCTAATTCCTTACAGAATCCTCTTTTAGTTTTGATGTCAATATTAAAGGTGTTTGATATCTAATTTGAAAGACGGTAAAATAATGACTAACCTAAGGAAATATTATTTATTATTATTTTTTATTATGCCAGTTATTGCCTACGGACAGGATTATAACCTCAATCAGTTGCTTGAAAAAGCAAAGACCTCATATCCTGTTATTAAAGCAAAGCAATACGAAGTAAAGAGTGCTCAGGAAAAGATAGGATATGCACGAGCAGATTACCTGCCTAACTTTATAGTGGCAGATCAATATACCTATTCTACAAGTAATAATGTTGAAGGGGCCTTTTATCCTAATGAAGGAACAGCCTTTGCTCCCTCCGGTGGCATAAGGCAGGATAATATTTATAAAGGTGCTTATGGAAGTTATACAACAGCCATACTGGACTGGAAAGTAATCAACTTTGGAAAGGTTTCAGCAGGTATTAATGCCGCAAAGGCAGAAAAGTCAAGAGTTGAAAATGAGTATGAAAATGAATTGTTTCTGCATCAGATTAAAGTCGCAGATTTATATCTTCTCTTTCTTATCAATCAGCAGTTAAAACGTGTTCAGGAATTCAATCTTCAAAGAGCTGAGGATTATATGAAAACGGTCAATGCCAGAGTGTCTGCAGGTCTCAAACCCGGGGTAGATAGTGCACTGGCTCATGCGGAATATACAAAAGCTGAATTGATGCTTCTCGAGAGTCAAAGAAATGAACTGTCCTATGCCCTTAAACTTATAGAGTTGAGTGGGGGAGATCTAAAGGATTCCCTTTCTATTGATACTATGAATTTTTTTAAAGACTTGCCCTCTCAGATTATAACAGATAAGGATAATCTTAAGAACGCACCTTCTCTCAGGTTATATCAGTCTTTTAGAGATCTAAGCAAAGCAAAAAGTATTTCAATAAAACGTTCCTTCTATCCTTCTTTATCTGTCATTGGTACAACATGGGCAAGGGGCTCTGGTATATCAAGGAAAACAAATGAATACAGAAGGGATTTTTCAAGCGGCGTGGATTATCAGGTTTTTAATTACCTGGCAGGAGTGGCATTAAGATGGAATCTTACCAGTTACTTCAAAATACATAGAGATTATAAAAGTGAGATGTTTCAGTATGATAAATATCAGCTTTTATATGATGCTCAGGTTTTGCGTCAGAGCAGAGAATTGAAAGATTCTGATATGCAGTTTAACGTTGCATTAAAGCAGGCTCAGTTATCTCCCATTCAGCTGGAAGCTGCGAGGGCCGCTTTTGAACAGGCTCAGATAAGGTATAGTTCAGGGTTAACGGATTTGCCTACGTTTACCCAAAGTCTGCTGACTCTCAACAGGGCAGAAGCGGATAATTATATTGCCTACAGCAATGCATGGAGAGCATTACTCATGAAAGCCGCAGCGGCAGGAGATCTTTCTTTGTTTTTAAATCAGGTAAAATAAATTTTAATTAACCAGAAGACATGCTTCAACTAATCAGATCAGCGCTAAGAAATCCGGTTGCCATAATAGTAATGGTTATAGGTATAGGTTTCTTTTCCATGCTCTCGTTATTTAAGATCCCTGTGGATATATTTCCAAATCTGGATCTTCCGACTATCTATATTGTCCAGCCATATGGTGGTATGGCGCCTGAAGAAATGGATGCTTTTATTGCAACCAGATATCAGGATCACTTTCTGTATGTTTCAGGAATTAGAAATGTTGAAGTTAAAACTATTCAGGGATTATGTCTCATAAAACTTGAATTTTATCCGGGGACCAATATGGCTCAGGCAGCGGGAGAGGTGGCAAATAATGTGTCCAGGGCAAAAGCTTATATGCCGGACGGAACAGTTCCTCCTCAGGTGATCAGGTTTGATGCAAGTTCTGTTCCGGTAGGGCAATTAGTTTTTGAAAGTAAAACAAGTTCATTGAGTGAAATCCAGGATCTCGCAAGTTCAAGGGTTCGACCTATGTTTTCAAAAATAGAGGGAGTTTCCAGTCCTCCTCCTTTAGGTGGAAATCAAAGATCTGTTGTTATTAAAATTGATCCTAATCTTATACGCAGTTATAAGTTAACTCCTGAGGAAGTTATAAAGGCAGTTGTTGCGAATAATCAACCGTCTCCTGCCGGTAATATCAGAATAGGTAAGAAAACACTTATGACTCCTGTTAATTCTTTAATTGAGCGTCCTGAAGATTTTCTCAATATTCCAATCAGGGTGGGAGCAGGCCCTACGGTTTTTATCCGTGATATAGGTACTGTTGAGGATGGGTCTGATATTACTGTGAGTTATGCATTAGTGAAAGGTAGAAGAGCAGTGTATATCCCTGTAGTCAAAAAGTCAGACGCTTCTACTTTAACAGTAGTAAATAATATAAAAGCTGCCATACCGTCACTTCAAAATGCCTTGCCTGAAGACGTTAATGTCTCTTACGAGTTTGACCAGTCAGGGTATGTGACAAATGCATTGAAAAGTCTTATTACAGAAGGGATTCTGGGAGCTATACTTACAGGTCTTATGGTGCTCCTGTTTCTTAAAGACTGGCGTAGTGTGATTGTAGTAGTTGTTACAATTCCTGTTTCAATTCTTTCTGCAGTTATTATGCTGAATTTATTCGGCCAAACAATCAATATAATGACTTTAAGCGGTCTGGCATTAGCGATTGGAGTACTTGTAGATGAATCCACTGTAACAATAGAAAATATTCATCAGCATTTGGAAATGAATAAACCAAAGGCTGTCGCTATATGGGATGCCTGCAAAGAAATAGCCTTTCCTAAGCTGCTCATATTACTTTGTATTCTGGCGGTTTTTGCTCCTGCGTTCATAATGGTAGGTGTGCCTAAATCAATGTTCCTGCCTCTGTCTCTTGCTGTGGGATTTGCCATGATAGCTTCATTTATTCTCTCCCAGACTTTAGTGCCGGTATTGTCAAATTGGTTACTGGAACATCATGGAAAGCATGATAAGCCAACATTAGCGCTTGATTCTGATGAAGTAAAAATGTTGATCAATGATGAACGATATCAACCTAAAGAACTTACTTTTTTTGAAAAGTTCAGAAAGCAATATGTTAGATTATTAAAGAAAATTCTGATAAACAGAAAAAAGTGGACCATCGTCTACTTTGCGGTTACAATTGCAATAATTTTAATTGGCACTCTTACAATTGGAACAGATATTCTTCCTAAAGCGGGCAGTAATCAATTTCAAATCCGATTGAGGGCAACAGACGGGACAAGAGTTGAAGAGACGGAAAGGATAACGCTTAAGGTGCTAAATCTTATTCAGAATGAGGTCGGACCTGATAATGTTGAAATTTCATCAGCATTTGTAGGTACCGTTCCTTCAAGTTATGGTACATCTAATATTTTTGTTTTCAACAGTGGTCCTCACGAAGCTGTTATGCAGGTAGCATTTTCAAAACATGCAGATATTGATATAGATGATTTGAAAGAAAAAATAAGAGTAAAAGTAAAGGATCAGTTAAGTGATGTCCGCATATCATTTGAACCTATTGAGCTTGTAGATAAAATAATGAGTCAGGGATCTTCTAATCCTATTGAAGTTACAGTTGCATCTAAAGATATCAAAGAAGCTGACAGGTTTGCCAGTAAGATTTTGAAGAATATGCAGAAAATCCCATTCCTGAGAGATGTCCAAATTGCACAACCAATGTCTTATCCTACTCTTAGAGTAAATATTGACAGAGAAAGAGCCGGGCAGTTAGGTCTTACCTCTACACAGGTATCGAGGTCGCTTGTGGCGGCCACTTCTTCAAGCAGGTTTACAGATAAGAATCTTTGGATGGATTATAAAAAGGGATTAGCTTACCAGGTTCAGGTACAAATTCCTGAAACTAATATGTCCTCTGTTGATGATATTGGCAATATTCCTCTTCTCAGTAACCAGTTACACCCTGTACTTTCAGATGTGGCTACTTTTTCAGAAGTTTCAGCTCCCGGACAGTATGATCGTTCCGGCCCAAATAGATTGGTAACAATAACAGCTAACATTCATAACTCTGACTTGGGGAGGGCCGGAAAGGAGGTAAATGAAGCTATTAAAGCAGCAGGGAGTTTACCTCGCGGATTAGTTGTAGAACTTAAAGGTCAGACTAAACTTTTGAATGAAACATTAAATAGTCTGCAATTAGGTCTTTTAGTGGCAGTCGTAATTATATTCCTGTTACTTTCTGCAAACTTTAAATCTTTTAAAATATCCCTGATTGTCCTTTCGGCCATACCTGCAGTGGTTGCGGGAGCTCTTGTGACATTGCTAATCTGTGGTGCTACATTAAATCTTCAATCCTATATGGGGCTTATTATGTCTGTAGGGGTTTCTGTAGCAAATGCGATACTTATGATAACCAATGCGGAACAGTTAAGATTGGAGATGAAAGATGCCCGTCATGCTTCAGTAATGGCGGCAAACAGCAGAATTCGTCCTATTCTTATGACGAGTATTGCAATGATTGCAGGCATGATCCCTATGGCTAGTGGTTTAGGAGAAGGGGGAGAGCAGGTTGCCCCATTGGGACAGGCAGTTATCGGAGGTTTGTTTGCTTCTACATTGGCATCTTTGTTTATCCTTCCTGCAATCTTTGTTTCATTGCAGGGTAAATCTTCATTTGATTCTGTTTCATTGGACCCAGAGGATCCAGAGAGTAAATATTTTAAATCTAATCAAACACAAGTTTATGACCATGTTTAAATCAGTAATTTATATAAATGCCTTAGTAATATTTCTGATGGCATGCTCTAAAAAAGAAAACACTAGCAAAGATGTAAAGATTGCCGAAGATATTACAGTTGTTGCTGTTTCAGAAGTTCTGAGCCTTCAGCCTGAAAAGCCACTATTGCTGCCAGGCGAACTTCATCCTTGGAATAAAGTGAGTATATATTCAAAAGTAAAAGGTTTTGTAAAGGAGTTAAAAGTAGACCGAGGTTCTCAGGTACGCAAAGGTCAGGTTCTTGCAGTGCTTGATGCTCCTGAGGTATTTGCAGAATTTGATCAGGCAAAGGGGCAACTTTCTGCAGCAGAAGGCGCATATGAAGAGTCAAAGGCTAGGCTGATTGCTTCATCACTTACATATAATCGCTTATTAAAGGCGAATGCTATCAAAGGTGCAGTCGCTTTAAATGAACTGGATCAGGCCAAAGCAAGAATGCTTGCAGACAGTGCTTCTGTTTCCAATGCAAAAGGCAATATTGATGCAGCACGTTCACACTACAGAACCAAACAAGAGTTGGTTAATTATCTTTCAATTACTGCTCCTTTTGACGGCATTATAATTGAAAGAAACATTAGCCCAGGGGCTTTAACAGGAGCCAGTGATGAAAGTTCCAAGCCATTGTTTGTTCTCGAAGATAATTCCAGGCTTCGTCTTACCCTTGCTGTTCCTGAATTATATTCTAACACGGTGAATAAAGAAGGTGTAGTTACCTTTCAGGTAAGTGCTGTTCCGCACAAGGCCTTTAAAGCAAAATTTGGTAGAAGCGCTGAAAGTGTACTGGATAAAAACAGGGTAATGATGACGGAATTTGATTATAATAATATTACCAAAGAATTAAAGGCAGGGATGTATGCAGATGTTCAAATACCTGTTGTAAGGTCATCTCCTACATTATTTGTCCCGAAGTCAGCAGTTGTAAATTCAAGTGAAGAAGTATTTGTAATTAGAAATAATAAGAATAAAGCAGAAAGAGTACCTGTGAAAAAAGGAATTGCACTGGATACACTTGTTGAAGTTTTTGGAGACTTGAGTAAAGGCGATATAATTCTGAAAGAAGGTTCTGAAGAGATAAGGGACGGGCAGAAGCTTAGAGTAAGGGGAGATAAGTTGTAAGCGGAATAAGTTGAAAGATAAAAGTTGAAAGCCGAAAGTTAAAAAAAAACATTAGCATATATCGTTTGAAAGAAAAAATCAAGAAGGCTAAATTAGTAAGTAATAGCCTTCTTTTTAATTTAACTCAGTTGAAGGATATAATAATGATAATACCCTTGGTTCATATACTCTCATTTCATTTTCGACTTTCGACTTTCGACTTTTAACTTTCAACTTTCAACTTTTAACTTTCAACTTTTAACTTAATTTTGATAGTATCATCTTATGTAACGAATTCCCATATCTGTACTCCACTTTTAATCCTGAATGGTCTGCAATTTTCTTTACAATAGAAAGGCCAAGCCCGAGAGAATCAGTGTTCTTATCTTTCTTAAACCTTTCAAATAGTTTCTCCGGAACAGTAATGAGTGGATGACCGGTATTGCAAATCTCAATAGATGTATTTTTAATTTCAACGTTTACAGATCCATTAGATACATTGTGAATAATGGCGTTTTTAATGATATTGGTTAATAAAATTTCGGCCAGATCCTGATGTATATTTAATTTAAAAATTCCTTTGGTGATAAGGCTTATGCTGATATTTCTGTGAATATATAAAGCTTCGAATTCTTCCAGCTTATCGCAGATAATATTATTAAAGTCTATAAGCTCTGAAGCATTGTATTGTCCATTGTCTATCTTTGAAAGAAGAAGTAGTGCTTTATGCATCCTGGAGATTTTCAAACACGCATTCTGAATTTCATCAAGCCATAATATTTGTTTATTATTGAGGTTTTCGCACTGGATCAGGTTTTCGACTTTGCTATTTATTATGGCCAAAGGAGTCTGTATTTCATGAGAAGCATTTTCAGTATACTCTTTTAGGCTCAGATAATCTTTACGCATTTTTCCTGTCATTTTTTTAATTACGTCGTTCAGCTCATTAAATTCATAGATTTGAGTAACTGAGACTTGTATATCTTTATCATCTTTGATATCAAATTTTTTAGCTTTGTCGAGCGTATTGTAAAAAGGCCTCCAGATGTTTTTTGACATTTTTCTGAAAAATATAAACATGCTGGAAAGTCCTATATTTAAAAGGAATAACATAGTGAGGGTGATATATCTGATAAGCTCAGTGGTTTCGATCAAAGACTTCCGAATGCTTATTTTATACCAGTCGTTTTTGAATTTATTGTAAAAAGTGAGTTCCCGATATGGAACATCTTCTTTCGTATATTTATTGTAAAAAATGGTGTCTTTGAAAGAGTCTTCAAATTGAGTAGTATCAGATTTTGAAAGTTTTTGAATCTCAATTTTGTTTTCCACAAAATATGAGCTTTCATCCCAGTCCCCATGTCTTTTTACAAAGGCTTCAAAATCATGTTGCTCAGCTCTCAGTCTTTCCTCAACTTCTTTATAGATCAGGTGTTTTACAACAATGTAAAATGCACCAGCAATGAGGATATAGGTGATTAATGAAATTAATATATAATAGATTGTTGTCTTGGTAAGAAGCTTCATTTTTCCCCAAATTTATAACCAATGCCATAGACCGACTGTATATAGTCCTTGCTGCCTTTATCCAATAGTTTTTTTCTGAGGTTTTTAATGTGCGAATATACAATATCCAATGAATCCGCTGAGTCTATGTTGTCTCCCCATAAATGCTCAGCAATGGCAGCCTTGGTAAGTACATTATTTTTATTCGAAAGAAAATACATTAGCAGATCAAATTCTTTTCTGTAAAGATTAACTTCATTATTGTTAACAAAAACATTTCTGGGGTTAAGGTCAACTTTTATTTCATGAAATATTATTTCATTGCTTCCGTTAAAATTCCTTCTCCTGAGAAGAGATTTGATTCGGGCATTTAATTCAGAAAAGTGAAAAGGCTTCACGAGATAATCGTCCGAGCCTGTATTTAAACCACGAACCTTATCGTCAAGAGAGTTTCTTGCAGATATAATTATAATACCTGTAGAAGAAGAAGTTTTTTTTAGATTTTCTATCAACGAGAATCCATCTCCTCCTGGAAGATTTATATCAACTACTACGCAATCATAGTTGTATAACATTATCTTCTCAAGGCCACTTGGATAATCGAAAGCTGCTTCGCAGAGGTAACCTTCTTTGTCAAGTTGAGAGGTAATGCTTCCTGCAAGTGCTTTTTCATCTTCAATTACCAGAATTTTCATAATACAAATTTTTTTTTAAAAGTAATGAATGATTCTGGAGCAAAATGGGAAGTTTGAGATCTTTTCAAGCTTAGGTTTTTAAGACTGACTCCTTTAGAAAAATTTCAGAAATTACTTATAAAAAATATCCTGAATTGTAGTAATCCAAATCGGTTTTTGCAATAATTTTGATATCCGTATTTTGAATTTAACAAAATGGAAGACTATCTCTGTAATATGTACTCCTTTCTCCTTGACCGCACTGCACGTAGAGTAAAACAATATGCGCAACAGCAGTTTAATGAGAAAAATTTTAATGTCACTGTGGATCAGTGGCTTGTCCTGAGGCATTTATATGAACATAATGATTTGAACCAAAAAGAGCTGGCAGAACTTCTTTTCAAGGATACTCCGACACTTACGCGAATAATCGATATTCTTTGTGAGAAAGGTCTGACAGAGCGTAAAATGCATTCCAAGGATAGGAGGTCTTTTATTGTTCATTTAACTGATACCGGATTAGCTTTGGTAAAGGAATTGATGCCTCCTGTTTCGGAAATCAGACTCAAAGCGTGGGAGGGACTTTCTGAAAATGACTTTCAAGAGTTTAAAAGAATTCTTAATTCTATTTATAATAATTTGGAAAACAATTAATTAGGATAGATGTAAATTTTTTTACCTAAATAGTTGTTGTGCTAATTATTGTTGAGCATATTTGTTTATAAGGAATTCATTTACCTAACCCCAAATTTTCATGATACACACAGATATATGCATCATTGGAGCCGGACCTGTCGGACTTTTTGCTGTTTTTGAAGCGGGTTTATTAAAAATGCGCTGCCACCTTATCGATGTTCTTCCGCAGATAGGTGGACAGTTATCAGAGATTTATCCTAAAAAACCAATTTACGATATTCCTGGCTTTCCGGAAGTGCTGGCTCAGGACTTGGTGGATAATCTCAAAAAACAGATTGATCCTTTTAAGCCTACTTATACTTTGGGAGAAAGGGTTGAAACGCTCGCAAAAAGAGAAGATGGAACTTTCGAAATCAAGACTTCTGATGAGACTGTCATCAGTTGTAAGGCTGTTGTAATAGCCGGTGGCCTGGGTTGTTTTGAGCCAAGAAAACCAGAGATTGAAAATCTTGAAAGGTATGAAGGGAAAGGGGTTTATTATATGGTTAAAGATCCGGAGCGCTTTCGTGATAAGAAGATCATTATAGCTGGAGGTGGTGATTCTGCATTAGACTGGACAATCTTTTTATCAAATGTTGCTTCAGAGGTTACACTTGTTCATAGAAATGAATCTTTCAGAGGTGCACCAGACAGCGCAGAGAAGGTTTTTGAAATGGCTAAAACCGGTAAGATTAAATTACTTTTAAATACTCATCTTAAGGAGCTGAAGGGCGATAATATCCTTGAGTCAGCTACTGTAATCGGCAAAGAGAAGGAGGAGAAAGAACTTAAAGCAGATTATCTTATTCCATTATTCGGTCTGAGCCCAAAGCTAGGACCAATTGCGGACTGGGGATTGAACATAGATAAAAATGCGATTGAAGTGAATACATTTGATTATAGTACAAATGTTCCTGGAGTTTTCGCAATTGGTGATATTAATACCTATCCGGGAAAGCTGAAGCTTATTTTGTGCGGATTTCATGAAGCGGCATTGATGGCACAGAGTGCTTTCAAATACGTTTATCCTGATCAAAAGCTCAGCTTTAAGTATACAACAGTAAATGGTGTCAATGCATTTTAATTTTTACTCTTATGATAAAATTTGAAATAGAAGACAGACAAGGGAATATACAGGAAGTAGAGATCCCGGAAGATATCAATCTTAGTTTGATGGAAGTCTTAAAAGCTTCAGACTATCCGGTATTGGCAACTTGCGGAGGAATGGCTCTTTGTGCAACATGCCATGTCGAGGTTCAAAGAGGTTTGGAGAAATTAGGAGGCCCTTCCGATGCAGAGCTGGATATGCTTGATACTTTACCTGATGCTTCTTCAGCAAGCAGACTTGCATGCCAGATAAAAATAGGAAGTCATTTGAGTGGAATGATGTTTAAGTTGAAGGGTGAATAGTAAATCTACATATTAAAAAAGCCCCGCAGCTTTCGCTTGCGGGGCATCACACTTAAACACAACAAACCTTGTACTTCGTCAAAAATTCAAACTATTTGTTGGTACCTTTACGCTCTTTATGAGCTTGCTTTCTTTTTTCTTTCATCTCTGCTTTTTTAGCTTCGAGTTTAGTATACTGGTCCTTGTTCAGTACACTTTTAAATTCTTTATCCTGTTCATCTTTCAATGCCTTCATTTGTTTACGATGTTCTTCATGCATTGATTTTCTCTTGTCAGAATATTTCTGATTGATGGTTTCAACTTTGGCTGTCTGGTCGTCTGACAAAGATAATTCAGTTTTCATCCATTCAGTTTGTTTCTTTGGACTAAATCCTTCTCCTTTTCCTTTATGTGGATGTTTAGGGCAGTCAGCCTGAGCATTTGCTTGTGAAACAAACATTACTGCACTCATCATAAGTGCACTGAAGATTACTTTTAATTTAGTGGTCATCATAACATTTAAAGGTTTAGTTTATTCTAAAATTTTAATCCGTTCCGGTTTACTTATTTATATCTACTAAACATTTAACACCAAATTAATGCCTGTTTCTTCCTTCATTGACAAAGAATATACCAAACCTTAAAATGTAAAGACGAACAGGATTAAGTGAGCTTGATCAGGCTATTTATATGAAATGATCACCTTTTGATTTTCAATCATTAGCTCAAATTCACCAGGCTCAGTTACAGTCTCGAGCTTTTGGCTTACAAATTCCAGATCACTCTTATTCAGTTCAAATTCTACTGTTACAGTTTCTCCCGCCTTGATTGCAACTTTTTTATATTTTCTAAGGCGCTTACTGTCAGGTGTGACACTGGCAAACAAATCTTTTGAATACAATTCTACACTGTGTTTCCCATCCAACTGTCCAGTGTTTTTTACTTCAACAGAAACTTTTATTGTTTCATTTCCTGAAAAATCTTTTTGGCTAACTTTAATAGGGCTGTATTCAAAAGTCGAATAGCTAAGACCGAAACCGAAAGGCCACTGAGGTTTGTATCCGTTATATTCAAAGCCTTGTGCAGTTTCCTGGATTTTTTCGGTAAACTTATGATCATACAAAACTAGGTCCCCTGTGGCTGCAGGATAAGAGAACGGCAATCTTCCATCTGGGTTGTAATCTCCGAATAAAACATCTGCTATAGCATCAGCGCCCTTAGTACCTGGCCAGTAAGCCTGTATTATGCCCTTCATACCTGGTACAATCGAATTGATTACTCGAGGCCTTCCCTGAGTCATGACCAGAATCACCGGCTTTCCTGTGTTTATTGCTGCTTTGGCAAGTTTCAATTGATTTACAGGTAGGTCTAAATCATCAATAGCTCCCGGCTGTTCGGCATATGCATCTTCTCCAAGACAAAGAACAATGAAGTCAAAAGCAGATGCATTTTTAAAAATGGACTCCGTTGCAAAATTGACTTCGTTATTATATTCTTTTGATCCGTAAAAGGTAACATTGCTTTTACCTGTTTTTTCTTGAATTGCCTGAAGAATTGTCTTGGTTGTAGAAGGATAATATTTGCTATTATTCCCTTGCCATGAATAAGACCAGCAACCGTGAAGGCTAGGAAGGTTATCTGCTCCAGGACCTGCAAGAAGTATCTTAGCATTTTTCTTTAAAGGTAATACCGGGCTCGCTCCCAGGTTTTCATTTTTTAAGAGTGTGATAGACTCTCTTGAAGCCTGTAATGCAGCCACTCCATATTCAGGAAGGTTGAATAATGATGCCGCAGATTTTTCAGGGTATGGATTATCAAATAATCCCAGATCATATTTAAGCTTTAATATTCTTCTTACAGATGCATCAATTGTTGCCATGCTTACCTGACCTTCTTTTACTAGCTCGGTTAGATAGGTGAAGAAGCTGTAATCATTGGGTACCATGCTCATATCTATACCTGCATTAATTGCTATTTTTACCGCTTCCTTAGGTGTTGATGCAATCATATGTCTGTTGTGCAATCTTATAATGTCTTCCCAGTCCGTTACTACCAATCCTTTAAAACCAAGCTCTTTTCTCAGGACTTCTTTAAGAAGGTATTCGTTGGCATGAGTTGGTATACCATTGATTTCTGCAGAGTTAATCATTACAGTAGAGGACCCTGCTTCAATAGCAGCTTTAAATTGTGGCAGATAGTACTCTCTGAGGATAATATCAGGAATATGAGCCGGAGTTCTGTCTTTACCTGTTCTCGGAGCTGAATATCCGATGAAGTGCTTCATACAGGATGCCACAGCAGTTGGGTTTTTAAGTCCGTCACCTTCCATACCTTGAATGGTGGCCACACCCATTTGTTTGGTTAGGTATGTGTCTTCTCCCCAGGTTTCTGCAAACCTTGACCATAATGGTTGTCTGCCTGCATCTAATACCGGAGAGAAATTCCATCTAATCCCGGAAGCTCTTACCTCTCTTGCTGTTATATTTCCACTCAATCTGGCAAGCTCATCGTTTCTGGTAGCTGCAAGTCCAAGATTATGAGGGAATAGAGTTGAATTAAGTGTGAAAGTTGTTCCATGAACCGCATCTATTCCATATATAACCGGAATTTTGTTTGGGGTCTTTTTTACAGCAAGGTCTTGAATTTCCGTAATTATCTTGTGCCAGGTTTCTACAGAATAAGCTCTGCCGACAGGGTTAAGTACTGAACCTACTTTGTATTCGAGAATAGCTTTTTTAAGTTTTTCTTTATCAAGGCTTCCGTCTGTATTCTGATACCCATTGACAGCAAGCAGATTCAGATCTATTTGGGTCATTTGTCCTACTTTTTCTTCAAGAGACATTTGAGACATCAGTCTGTCAATCTTTTGATCCTGATTTTGAGCCTGGACATTCTGATAATTAAAAGCTAAAGCCATAATGATTAGTTTACCTGCTTTAGGTACCTTTTTAAATAATCTTTTCATAGGATAATTTATTTTTTACCATGTAATCGATAGCAAAGAATAGGAAGAGAAATAAGAAATAAATAAGATTTTTTATGAAAAATTATATTTTTGGGCCAGGTAATCTTCGTTAATGAAGGATAAAATTATGATTTGTTACCTAGGGTTGATGTCTGTTATTCAGTATTTTATATTTAAATGATGATGGAAACTCATCCCGGGATAACGATCTTTGAAAAAAGCTATTTATGAACAATCAATTTTTGGGGTTTCTAATTCTTCTGGCAGGTCTGATTTTGCCAATCGGAAAAATTTATGCTGAAATAAATCTTACAGATCAGACCGAAGATTTAATCATTCAGGGAAGAGAAGGTGAGTGGATGGAAGATTTTTCAGGCAAAAAATCATTTCTGGAAATAGCATCAAAAGGAACTTTTTCTAAATCAGAAAGCGGAGTTTTAAGAAATTTTAACCCCTCTTCCGTTTATTGGATCAGGTTTAATGTTAAAAATAATGCCTCAAAAGATAAAAAATGGGTGCTGGAAAGTCTGACTCCGAATATTAAGTTATTGGATGTCTGGATCCCGGACGAGAATGGAGTGATAAGGCAATATACTTCCGGACTGCTTCATCAGAATGCTAAGAGTTATCCTCATAAAAATTACGTATTTGACCTGCCTTCTGCTCTTCATAAATACACTGTTTATGCCAGAATTTATTCACCTAATGACACTGGACTTGAGTTTAAAATAAGGTCTCAGCATTACTTCACAGCTTATGCATTGTATGAGTATTTCTTTCTTGGCATCTATTATGGTTGTCTTCTGCTGATGCTGATTTATAACCTGCTTCTATATCTTACCAACAAAGAACGGGTTTATATTTTTTATTCGGTTTATGTAACAGCCTGCATTTTTCTGTCGCTTACAGAAGATGGCTTGGGTGTAGAAGTTTTCTGGAAAGGCTTTTCATCTGAAAGCCTTTATCTCTACTATTATATTGCTCCTTTGGTATTTCTTATAAGTTCTGTATTCTATGCAAGAGCATTTCTTAATTTAAAAATAAACTTTCCTCAGGCTGATAAAGCTTTATTGTTTCTTACTCTTTTGTATACCGGATATGTTGGTATTGAGGCTGTCAGAAATTCCAAATTTTCCTTGCCAGAGTTGTATATAGTACCGTTTGTTTTGATCTATATAATTTCCATATATATCTATATAAAAGGGTATAAAGCGGCCAGATTCTTCATACTTGGATATACTGTAGTCTTTATCTCTCTGATTATTCTTCAGCTGCGACTAAATAAAATCCTGGAACCAGATATTTTCAGTGTATATGTTTTTAACTATGGTATTCTTGCAGAAGCCATGATTCTATCTTTTGCACTTGGAGACAGATTGAAAATGATAAGGAAAGAAAAGGCAGAGGCGGATAAACAAATCATGATTCATTTGAATGAAAATAATGATCTTAAAGGTCAGCTGGTTCTTGAACTGAAAGAGAAGAATCAGCTTGCAGATAAGGTTAATCGGGAGTTGGACATGAAAGTACAGGAAAGGACTAAAGCGCTTCAGCAGAAAACAGATGAACTGGCATTAGCTCATGATAAGCTGGAGTTATATTCTAAAAAACTTGCAGACATGAACATTAAGCTTGATCTGGATAACTGGAAACTAAAGACAAAGGTAAAAGAGGAGCGCAAGGCAAGAATAGTTTCAGAAGAGATTTCTATTGAAGAGTTTTTAACAACGTTCCCGGATCAGAGTGCATGCCTCAGATACCTTGAAGAGTTAAAGTGGGCAGAAGGTTATTCCTGCAGGAAGTGTAGGAATACTAAGTTTTCTGAGAAAAACTTTTCAAGGAAATGCACAAAGTGTAATTATATCGAATCACCTACTTCTAATACTCTTTTTCACGGAATTAAAATTCCTTTGAATAAAGCTTTTTATTTGCTTTACTGCACGAACCTGAAAACAGGGAAGTATACTTTAGATGAGTTAAGCTTGAAGCTGGAGATCGGTAAAAATACCTGCTGGGAATTCAGAAAAAGAGTACAGCAAAGGCAGGAAGAAAAAAGGAAAACGTTGAAAATAAAAGAAACTGAAAATTGGGAACTCTTAATTATGGATTAAAATGGGCGAACTTTAAAATGTTATTGAACTAATGCTTATATCAGTGTGGTTATAGAATCATCATTAAAAAAAACACTCCCTTATGTCGAAACTAAAAAACCTGCTTATTCTGATGTTATTGGTATGCTCTATGGTACCGCAAGCTCAAAGCAAAGGTAAGAACAAGAAAATGCCGGAGAATATATCTGCAGAAAAAGAGCAATTGGTTTTAAACGGATGGGGGGTAAGAAAGAAGTTTTACATAGATCTTTTTGAAGGTGGCCTTTATCTGAAGGAGAGAAGCAAGGATGCAAATAAAATCATTCAGGCTGATGAGCCGATGAGTATCAGAATACATGTCATCTCAGACCTCATTACCGGCAAAAGACTCGAGGAGAACATGCGTTCAGAATTTGACCGTGTTACAAATGGTGATTGGGGAACTCATAAAGCAAACATTGAAACAGTTATGCATGCTTTTAAAGAAGATATCAATAAAGGAGATGTGTTTGACCTGGTATACCTTCCTGGTTCAGGTTTAACGATCTTTAAAAACAATAAAGAACAGGCTCTTGTCAAAAGTCTGGATTTTAAAAAACTTTTGTATTCGATTTGGCTAGGTGATGATCCTCAGGATGCAAAACTTAAAAAAGGTATGATGGGCTAATAAGTTAAAAGTTTTAAGTAGTAAGTTTTAAGTATATTAAAGGTGGTAGAAAGCAGGGGAGACTCTGCTTTTTTTGTTTATCTTTATTTAAATTTTTGATACCGCACATTTAGGTTTGTATACAATGAATTTTGTCAGTATCTATAATCGAATTTTGATTTTCTTATGAACAAATATTTTCTTATAATTTTATTTTTAGTACCATTCATTGCTTTTGGCCAGAATGACGATAAGATATTCGATTTTACTAAAGGAACAGATTCATTACAAAACCTACTGTTATCAAACATAAAAATGCCCATTTTTAAGTCAGATTTGGCAGACTTTATGAGAGGGAATATTAAATATCCAAAATCAGGCATCAAAAAGGGCATTGAAGGGACAGTATATGTTTAATTTGTTATTGGCACAACTGGTGAAGTGACAGACCTGAACATCATAAGAGGCTTGGGTAATGGTTTTGATGAAGAGGTATTGCGGGTAATGAAATTAATGCCAGAGTGGGAACCAGGGTATTTGGATGGTAAGCCCATTAAAATTCGAAAAATTTTGCCGATAAAATTTTCTTTACCTGACTGAAAGTTATATAACTCTTGATTGAGGATTTTAAATAGAACGCGAATGAAATATATACTTCTTTTCTTGTTTAAGTTATCATTAGAGTTGTCATTTGCTCAAACTGATGGCGAAAATTTTATTGTAAATAATAAAGAAGAGAAGAGTTGTCCCAATGGAAAACAAAAGAAAAAGCCAGCCACATTTAAAGGAAAGCTGAAGACTTATCTTAAACAAAATCTTCAGTACCCGGAAGAGGCATTGATAAAAAGACTTGAAGATACCGTATGGGTTACCTTTGATATTGATGTTTACGGTAATATTAAAGATCCTCGTATCGATAAAGCCGGACAAATATTTTTTGACGAGGAAGCATTGCGGGTTATAAAACTAATGCCAGCCTGGAGTCCTGCCACCATTAATGGAGAGGCCGTTTCAGAATGTCAGATAATACCAATAATATTCAAACTTCCCGAAAAAGGACATTCTGAAAAATGATATTATCTATTATCTTATCTTATCTTTTGTAATTTTCTATTAAGCCTCTTATAGTAGCCAGTTTTATCAATTCAGTAGTATTTTGCACACTGCTCTTTTCAATCATATTTTTTCTGTGTGTAGAGACTGTGTGAACACTTAGGTTTAGAATTTCACCTATCTTTTTGCTTGTCTTTCCTTCTGCCAGTAATGAAATGATTTCAAGTTCTCTCTTTGAAAACCTGTAGGAAGCGCCTGTGGAGCTGAAGCTGCTGGAAAATATTTTCTTTAATAAACCTGTTTCTGATTTTTTATAAACTATAAACTCATTTACTTCATCTTTTTTAAATAATGAGATATCAGATATTGAAAGCACAGAATTGATAGGCTGGCCTTTGGTGTTCACTTTAAATGGTCTCATTTCAAATAAGGTCCAGATATGATTGCCATCGCTTCTTCTCATTTTTAATGTAAAGCCGAATTTAAGTTCAGTGACTTTTTTTTTCTGTGAATACAAATGATAATACTTAAAAAGCAGGGGAAGGATTTCATTGTCGAAAAGTTCTCTCTGTGCAGGATGCAACAGTGAAAGAATAAATTGGATATTTCCTTGCAGGAATTTTTTATGATCAAATCCTAAAAGTGATTTGGTGTTGGAACTAAAAAAATCATAACCACAACTGACATGATTGTATATTCCCGTTATTGTGGCGGAATTTACATTGAATAAATCCGGTATACTTAGGTCTTTATGGTTACCCTTGGTTTTACCTTCAGGATAATTATAGAATTTTCTGGTAATGTCTATCAATTTTCTATTAATAGAATCGGAAACTGTTTTTTTTTCCATATGCTTTCTGAAATTGAAAAATATTATACTATCGTATTAGTGATCTAAAAACTGAACTAACTAGTTGTTGAAGTATGATTTAATTTGTCCTTAAATAATGCTTCATTTAAGAGGACTTAAAGTTATATATATTAATGTAACTTTCTAGTATTCTATTCTTTAAAGGAAAATTTTTTGTAATCTAAAATTAAATTATAATTCTGTTACCACTCTCCTTATGGTACTTGAAGAAAAAAACTGATGTTAAGATGCAAACCATTAGTAATGTAATTGTTATAATACTAATTTGTCTGCAAAAGGTAAACGTCTGAAATATAAAATATTATTGGCTTTTTGAGACAATTATATTAGGATAAATTTTTAAAATACATAGATGAAATGAATATTTCTTTGGATATAAATATTAAAACTTGAAACTGTCCATATCTTAAAATCGTAAAAATACACTATGAAAAAGATAGTCTTAAAAACATTAGTCTGGCTCAGATCCAGTTTGGGTTTTAGGCAGAAAAAAGCAAACATTGACATGATTATAGAAGAAAACATGGCAATGATGAAAGAAATAAGAGCTAAGAGAATAAGCTTTTATAGGCATTATAAAAAAGCTGAATCTTATTTATGATTTAGCTGGTGAAGTGTAATAAATAACCTGCAGGTTTTTTTTAAGATCTTATTATTTAACATATAATTTTTTGCAGAAATAGCTTTTTTCTGCTGTTTGTTTTATTGCCTGAAGCGCCAGTCAATGTCTGGGAGGTTTCTAAGCATATTTTAAAGAATTTTTCTTCTTACTAAATCCTATTTTGGGCCAGGTTCTGATTAAGTTGTTCTTGAATATTGCTTTTAAAATGCCATTTTTTTTTAAGTATGAGTATCCTTGAGTATAGAAATGGTTGGGATTTTTATAAATGATGAGAGAGCTTTTTCTGATAATAACAATCATTAAAAAGCTTAGTATATTTAAACATGAACTCTCTGGAAACGATTTTACTCAGTATATCCATTCTTATCATTATTAGTACAATTGTCGCTAAAGTTTCAAAAAAAAATTGGAATGCCTGTACTATTGATTTTTATAGGCACAGGTATGCTTGCAGGTTCTGAAGGGCTTGGTGGATTGAGTTTTGATAATGCATCGGTTGCACAGAATGTTGGAATTATATCATTAATATTTATACTTTTTTCTGGAGGGTTGGATACCAACTGGTCCAAAACAAAACCTGTATTGTGGTCGTCTCTCAGCCTTTCTACACTTGGAGTTTTAATTACAACATGTTCTGTAGGAGCATTTGTACATTTTCTTTTTAATCTGCAATGGGCTCAGGCGTTTTTGTTAGGTGTGGTTGTATTGTCAACAGATGCGGCTGCTGTATTTTCTATATTAAGCTTAAGTAATTGTAATCTGAA
The DNA here is from genome assembly GCF_000775915.1 of Sporocytophaga myxococcoides. Lineage (NCBI taxonomy): Bacteria > Pseudomonadati > Bacteroidota > Cytophagia > Cytophagales > Cytophagaceae > Sporocytophaga > Sporocytophaga myxococcoides. The sequence continues at coordinate 543,634 of NZ_BBLT01000004.1, read as the reverse complement.
AGGCAAGGTGAAACCTTCACTGGAAGTTGAATCGGGGACGAATGACCCAATGGCGATATTCCTTACTATAAGTCTTATATCATTTATTACAAACAGTAGTACTTCCTATATAGAGTTTTTTGAGTTGTTTATTCTCCAGATGGGACTTGGTTTTCTCATTGGTTTTTCGGCAGGAAGGTTAATGGTGGCAATTATAAATAATATCAGGTTTCCTATTGAGGGGGTTTACATTGTTTTTGTATTGGCGTTTTCAGTATTAATATATTCTTTTACCGCAAAAGCAGAGGGGAGCGGATTCCTGGCTGTATATGTAGCCGGAGTGGTGGTTAACAATTACGAAGTGGTGCACAAGAGGGCCATATATAGATTTTTTGATGGCCTTGCCTGGTTATCTCAAACAGGAATGTTTATCACCCTTGGGTTGCTTGTATTTCCAAGTAAACTGGTGCCGGTTATGTTTACCGGAATCCTAGTATCTGTTTTTCTCATAGTACTAGCAAGGCCATTAAGTGTATTTATATCACTGGCAATGTCTGAATTTAATTTTCGTGAAAAGCTATTGATTTCCTGGGTTGGTCTGCGAGGAGCTGTTCCCGTCATCCTTGCAACGTTTCCTCTTTTGGCAGGTATAAAAGAAGCTGGCTGGATATTTAATTTGGTGTTCTTTATAGTGTTATCATCAGCTATTGTACAAGGGGGGGCATATCTCCTATAGCTAAATGGCTGAAACTTGATGAACCATCAAAAGCGAAAATAAAATCGCCTGTTGAGTTCAGTTATCCGCAGGATAGCTCTATGAAACTTATTAACCTTCGTGTTCCTGAAAATCATAGCAGTATTAATAAATCTCTGGTTCAGATTCCTCAATTGAAAGGGAACCTGATTGTAACCATTACATGAGACAGTAATTACTTCGTTCCCAGCGGAGGTACAGTGCTGGAGTCAGGGGATATAATTCAGGTTTTGGTAGCAAAAGAGAATGTACGCGAATTGAAAGATTATTTCTCGTGATCTGAAGAGAAAGAACCCGAAGTTCCTGATGAATCATAATACTTCGGGCCTTAAAAGATTTTACCTATCGGTTAAAAACTATTTCATTAACCATTCGGAGAGAGACTTTATGTCTGTACAGGGGATTGTAAGTGTAATATAATCCTGTGTGAGAATTGTGATAGAGATCACGCCTTGAGCAATGGCACCGGTTTTTACTTTAGTTCTGCCAACCAGTCTGCCAATAAATTTTAGCCCAAGTTTTTTGTACGATTCACTTTTCTCGTCTAAAACAGCAACTACTGTTTTATTGTTGAGTTCGGCTGAAATTTTTTCGAAATCCATCTCTAAGGTTTGATTTATATTTGATTAAAATATAATTATATTAAAGGGATTCTATGATCTTGCTTCAATATAACTATTAAAATTCAAATTCAAAAACCATTCCCCTTTTTTTATATGTTTATTAAGATTTCATTAAATTTATCTATGATACCTTATATTGTTGGAGCCACTGAAGCGCTTTGGTCTTGTCAGTAAAGAGTTTTGCAGGTACTTTATGTGCTTTGAATTTTATGAAAAAATTTCCAAAAATTTCCTGAGCCTTACTTTTAATGATAAATGCTCCTGCTGTAAGATAACATGTTCCTTTGTCTGAGTTCAAAAGCTGCATAGCATCTTTGGTAATATATTTTACTTTGCGGACATCGTTAAGTAATGGATAGTAATGGTTCCCGCAAATATTTATCCTTTTATTTATAGCAAGCTCAGCAAATTCGTAGGTTATAATCATTTCTTTTTTTGTCTCACAGCAAATTATGCCATCAATGATTTTTATATATATATACTCATCTTCATATTGACTTTCCTGACTTTCCATTTTTACGTTTTTCACTAACGACATTAAATTTAATCTAGCTAACGATTTATTGCACAAAAAATTTTATTGTGTTGTTAAAATATAGAAGGGATTAAAATTATTAAAGGTATGAAGCGGTTGGGTTTATTCATTATTTCTTTGTTGATGATTTTTATGCTTTCTTGTTCTTCGGGAACTTATGTTGGCAGAACATATACTAATGGCTATGGATATGATTATTATCCGTATTCTTATTATAATTATGACCCGTATTGGAATGATTATGGTTCTTATTATCCTTATTCAGACCCCTATTATCAAAACTACAACAACTATGGGTATGGTTGGAATTATTACCCTTATAATTATAGATACTATCATAACTATGACCGCAGTATTAACGAAATGTGGTGAAATTAGCGGAGTATAGAAATATATCCGTGAATAACGTTCCCTATACTTCCCTTAATAGTATAATAATATTGTCCCACAGGCAAATCTTGCCCATCAGTAGTTTTTCCATTCCATGTAAAATTATCTGTGTCTGAATAATGATTTTCAAATAAAATGTGGCCTTGAATATCTGCTATTATAATTTTATTTTCTTTTGAAATTACTGGCGCAGTCCAGGTCTCATCTCTCAATGGGTAAAGAATTATTTCTTTAAAGCAATTTTTCTCTGGTATAATCAATTGTTTCCTTGAAATACATCCTTGTGAATCTTTTATTAAAAGTTGAGCAGGCCCGAACCCTAAATCTTCAAATACCGGAAATTCCTGATAGTTTGCTCCGCCATTAAGTGAAAACTGATAACCTGGTTTTCCTCCTTTTACCGAAGCAAGGTCAATTGTAATTTTTCCTGAACCTTTCTGGTCTTTACAAACAGGTTCTATATGAATAAAAGCGTCTATCGCATCTGCTTTGCAAGGAACAGGACTACTTTGGATTGTATATTTTTCCTGTACATGCTCAGTCATTTGTTCTATGGCCAGATTGATGGAATTTAACTGAGTTATTGTTTCGGGAAGTGGCATGATAGAATCTGATATACTTTGTAATTCCGATGTTGCCGGAAGAGGTATTTGGGATTCAATATATGGTGGTTTCTGAGTTGTAATTTCTGAAATTAAAGGTTGAGGAGTAGCTGCTATACTTTCGGGCACTTTAGCATTTAAAGATATAGGTGATTCTTCTGAAACTGGTTTTGTATGGTCAGTATATTCAGCTTTTAATTCGTTAGCTTTCGGTGATATTGTAAAATAGGCAATAACTGAAATCAATATGATAGCAGTCGCAGTACCTCCATAAAGTTTGTAACGACTTGCAGTTCTTTGTTTCAAAGAAATTCGTTTTAAATCTTTTCTGAGACCTGTAAGGTTCAATTCTACGATTGCTTCATTCGCAAGCTGTTGCAATTGCACTTCTTCAGCAAGACTTTCGTGCTTTTCCATCATAACCTTGAATTCTGAAAGCTCCTGTCTGGAAAGCTCCCCATTAAGGTATTCATCTATCTTTTCAAAACTGGCTCTCAGCTTGCTCATGATTCATTAATTCTTTTACCAAAGGGTTTTTTTTCAGCAAGCTGATAAGCTGCTGTTTGCACTTGTAGTTTCTGGTTTTGGCTCCGTTTTCAGTCGAAAAACCCATCTTTTCACAAATTTCTTTCATAGACATTTTATGATAGATGGTGTAAGAAAGAAGTTCTTTGCATCTATCGCCAAGCTGCTCAAGTACCGAAGTTAAAAGTTGAGCCCTTTCTTCGGTTATCATCAGGTCAAGTGTATCGGTCTCTGAATAATTTAATGCTGTAGATTCCTCTTTATATACCTTTTCTTTTATCTTTCTTCTCTTTGCTTCATTAATCCATAGGTTCCGTGCAACAGAGTATATAAATGCACCAACTTCATAGCTGGAATCAAAGCGGTTTAGTTTTACTTGCCTGTAAAGTATGACAATGGCTTCCTGGAAAATATCTTCTGCATCTTCATAATTTCCTGAATTTTCAATAATTAATTTTTTTATCCTTGGGAAATAGGTCTTGTACAGATAAGATAACATTTGTGAATTATCCTTTCCTGCAATAGATTCAAGAATGTAGGTATTGCTGTAAGCCACTGATCCGGATTTTATCAACCTTCCTACAAGTTAAGGAATTAATTGTAACCCCTTTGTCGAGTTTTTTTATTAAAGTTTTGGATCAATTTTTTGAATATGTAACAAATTTTCATAAAGTTTGACTAGTTTTAAAGTGCCCTGGAAAGCACCAGCTAAATGAGGATTTATCTAATACTTTTAATTTTATCTTTTGGGTCTTTAAATTCCATTGCACAGCAGACTGAGAACAGGTTTCTTCCTGTTCAGTTATATCAGTTTTCTGAGTTTTATTCTTTAATAAATCCTGCACGGAGCTCTGAAAATTTTAAATTTGACATCAATGTTGGTCATAGGGGAAGTGCTGCTGAAGGAATCACTAACCATATCAATTATTTTAATGGTCAGGTTAAATTTTACCAGAAATATGACCGCTTTCATAAAGTAGGCCTAAGTTTTACCGGGCTTGCAGAAGGGCAATATTTTAAGAAAAATCAGGTGATGGTGAGTTATGCCTGGAAGATGCCAGTCGGAAAGAAAAATTACCTTTCAGTAGGGTTGTCATTAGGGGCATTTAATTATTCGATTGGTGCAACGCAGCTTACGGCAGGTGCAAACTCCATGACAAGTACAGGAAATGCAGGAGTATTATTTTATAATGATCATTTTTTTTGCGGGGTTTCAGTAAATCAGTTAAATAACGGAAGGGTAGTGCCATACACCGAGGTGACAAGGCTTGCTCGACATTATAATGTAATATGTGGCAGGATTTTCCATTTGAATCAGCATATTTCTTTAAAATCTGCCTTGCTGATTCGGTATGTAAACAACCCGAAATTTGACAGCGAAAAGCCTTTCCCTCAGATATATTTTGGTACGATCCTCGGGGGATTATTCTCTGCAGGAGCAGTTTATCAATACAGAAATGGTATGGCCCTGACCGCGGGACTGGAAGGGATTTATCTGAATGACAATAAATTAAATTTCTTCTTTTCTTATCAGGTATATAGCAGCCGTACCAGACTTAATCTCCGTTCGTATGAGATCGGAATAGGCTTTTACATAAAAGAGAAAAGAAGTCCGGTGAAGTTGGAAGATGATGACTCAGAATAAAGGGTTACAATCAAAGGTCTTGACTGTAGTATTAAATACGCAGAAGAATGATAAAAGAATGAGTAAAAGATTCTTCAAAATATTGTTTTATCTATTAGTGTTTGTGGCAACACCCGGACACAGCCAGGTTCCCTGGACTGTGCAGCCCTCCTCTGTAGTCAACACTATTTTTCTGAATATAAATCGTTCTATGTTTGAAGAAGATACTTTATTTCTAGGGGCCTTTTTTGGCAGTGCTACCGGAAATGCTAAATGCGGCGGATATGCCAGAATACCTGGTGATTCTATTCTTCGAACTTTTGGTAAAGACGCCTACGAGGACGGCTTTATGCAAGGCGAGCAATATCAGTTTAGGGTTTATAATCCTAAAAGAGGTTGCTATATGTTAGTGAGCTTTCAGGATTCATATACATTCGGAAATTCTTTTTATCTGGATGATTCTTTACTATCGGTAGCTCCTGCTAAGATTTTTTATCCTCAAACAGTCAGTTGCAGGAGCAAACAGGATTTAATCCCTGTAAGTAATAATAATTTATATACCTGGTTTTCATCTACTCCCTATGGTTTGGCAATGGATTCTGTCACTGGAACTATCAATACCAGAAATAGCAAACCTGGTATATATGAAGTAAATATAACTACAGAAAGCTGTCTTGTGAATGACAAATTTGCCATTACCATAACCAATGGGAATGAGATTTTTTACTCAAAAGATACTACTTTCTGTGGGCCTGTACAGATAGGTACATATCTGTATGCAAAGAGCTATTACTGGAATACGGGTGATTCAGTGCCATTTATAAATGTAACTAAGTCTGGTGATTTTATTTTGGAAATTGAGGATACAAGCGGATGTTTTTTAAAAGACACTATTTCAATTAATGTTATAAATTCAAATTCCAATCTACTTGGTGAAGATACTGTTGTTTGTTCAGGTTCTTTTACCCTAAATGCACCCGAGGGGTATACATATGAATGGAATACAAAATCAAAAGAGAGATCTATTGTAGTCAATAATTCCGGCGCATACTGGGTTACGGCTGAAAAACAAGGTTGCTTTTTTGAAGATTCAATTTATATCAAATTAAAAGAGCCGGTTCAATTTGATCTGGGCGGAGATACCATACTCCTATGCAGATCACCGTTTATTCTGAATGGTCCTCCAGGTTATTTATATCAATGGAATACAGGTGAAACATCAGAATCAATTCAGGTAGATAAATCTGGCAGATATTCCCTTCATCTGATAGATGAGGATGGTTGTAACAGCAATGACAGTATTAACGTCGATTTTTCCAAAGCAACAGATGGCCCTGAGATAAACCTTGGGTCTGATACCATAATTTGCGCCTTATCTTCATTTACAATCAATGCAGGAAAATCAGGTGTTGAGTATACCTGGAACACGGGTGAAACAGGGGATTTTATTGAGGTGCAGTCCAGCGGATTGTATACTGTAAGTGTTAAAGGCCAGAACGGATGCTTAACCTTTGATAGTATTGCTGTGGAGTTTAGGGATGGTTTTGCTGCAGGAAATATCTCTGTTGACATCAATAATCCACCTTGCAGTGAAGAGATAACTCTTAAAGTTATTCCTGTTTCACTACACGGAACTTACCCTTATACATACGAACTGATAAAAGATGGATTGATAGTAAGTAATAGCTCGGACGGAATATTTAATAATATTCATGAAGGCATCTATCATTATGAAATCAGAGATGCCCAAGGTTGTAAAGCCTTAAAGACGAATGATATTATTTCAGTTAAAAAAAATGAACCTTGTCCTGAAAAAGTGCTTGCATTTACAGGAGCGTATCAACCTTCTTATTTTATCGGATTTCCAGGTACAACAAAAATTTATGATATGAGCGGAATTCTTATTAAAACCATTTTGACTCCTGCGGAATGGGACGGGACGGGAAATAACGGGGAAATCGTACCTATGGGAGATTATATTATTGTATCTGGTGAAAATCAAAGAATTATAGTTACTGTAATAAAATAAAAATTATTTTCGATGAGAGGGGTTACATTATAGGTGCCAGTTTGTAGAATAATCAAATTTGCCCTGATTCAAATCGGCGAACTTATTTTTTATACAATCACAATGGTGAATTTTTTATTGTATAAGCGTCTTATATTTTGAATTGGCGGATTAAGTGTTTTGTAAATTTTTAAATTTTTTTGGTTGAAAGAAGCAGGTAGTAAAAACTACCTGCTTTTTTTATAAACAATATTCCTGGGAAATTGTTTAGCTAACTCATTTTTAATCACCAAGCTAGAACAATTGTATTATGGAAAACTGGTACCAATATATCTTCAATGGCAAAGTTTTATTTCTTCTGGTTCTGATATTCTCCTCCATGTATATTCATTACAGAGGAAAAGTTAGATATACTTTCTTTCGCCAGTTGTTGGATCACTCTACTTTTATGGCTCCAATTAATTTCCTGATGTATATATTTTCATCAGCCCCTTCGAGACCCTATCTGGAGGTTTCAAAATATTCTGATTTACAGGTCTTAAGGGAGAGTTGGGAAACAATCAGAGATGAAGCTTTAACTCTTGAAAGAAGCGCCTTGATAAAGGGCTCAGATAAGTACAATGATATTGGTTTTAATTCATTTTTCAGAAGAGGGTGGAAGAGATTTTATCTGAAATGGTACAATGATTTTCATCCTTCGGCTTTGGAATGTTGCCCGAAAACTGTAGAGTTGATAAAAAATATTCCATCCATAAAGGCTGCCATGTTTGTGGTATTGCCGGCAGGCAGCAAACTCCCGGAACATCGCGATCCTTATGCAGGCTCCCTGAGGTATCACCTCGGCCTGATAACTCCCAATTCTCCCAAATGTGAACTGGTCCTTGACGGGCAGTCTTATTTCTGGAAAGATGGTGAGGATGTTTTATTTGATGAAACATATATTCACTATGCGGAGAATGCTACAGATAAAGACAGATTAATTTTTTTCTGTGATGTTGAAAGACCAATGAAGTTGAAAATCGGTAAATGGCTCAACAGCTTCTTCGGTTGGTTTATTATGGCTTCTGCAGCTTCTCCTAATAAGGAAAAAGATAAAACCGGAAATCTGAATAAAATATTCAAATATCTTTATCAGATAAGGTTACTCGGCAAAAGAATAAAGGCATACAATAAAACTGTTTATTATGGAGTGAAGTATGCTCTTTTCGGCTCTATCATTTACCTTATTTTCTTTTAGACAATTTTAATTGAAGGAAATTTTAAAACAGATCTTAATAAAAAAGCATAGGGATTAACCTATGCTTTTTTATTGAACTTATAGCAAAGTATTTGTTAGTCACTATTCTTTCCGGAGGAATTTTTAAAATCACCCATGGAAATTGCCATCAGCTCTTTCATAGTTCTTTGCATACCGTCTGTAGATCCATCAAGGAATATCGTATTGCCTTTACCATGTTCTGCAAAATTCTTTACGGCTTCCGTCCACATTGAAAACAAAATAAGAGAGGAATTAAGATTAGCTTCCTGCATTTCTTTGGCTGCCTGGGTCATACCTCTTGCTACTTCCTGTCTGAATAATGCTACTCCTTGTCCGCGAAGCATTGCAGCTTCTCTTTCGGCCTCGGCAGCAATTTTTATAGCATTACCTTCTGCTTCGGCAGCTTTGGTCTTTGTGATGAGCAATGCCTGACCTTCGTTCTCTGCAGCAGCTTTAAGATTGTTGGAGGCAACTACCTGAGCCATGGATTTCATGATCTGGTCATCAAAAGTGATATCGTTCATCTGAAGGTCCAATAGGTGATAACCCCAGCTTTCAAGAGTTAAATCAAGCTGTTCTTTTACATCTTCTACAATTTCTCTTCTCAAAGAGAGTACTTCTGATTGCTTCTTGGTCGCTACAAATCCTCTGATTGATCCTTCTACTGTGCGAATCAGTGCCTGCATGAAATTGTTGTGGTCCACGAATTTAAAAGCAACATTTTTTATAGTTTCTTCTTTCTGGTCCAATACAGAGTAAAGTAACATGGCAGTAAAATTTACATTGGCCTGGTCAATCGTGGTGGCCTGAAACTCAAGCTCTGCAGAATGATTCTGGACTGATACTCTGTTGTATATGGTTTCAATCAAGGGGATTTTCAGGTTTAATCCAGGAGACATAATCCGGCGGTATTTTCCGAAAACAGTGATCACACCAACTGTTCCCTGTTTTACAGTAACAAAAGAACTAAACAAAATAATGAGGGTCAGGATGGCGAAAATAATAAAAACGTAGGTCATGATAGTATTAAGAAAATAATGGTTTATACATACTATATCGATATAAAAAGTCAATAGTTGTTGAATTACAAAAAAAGAATAAAATCTTTCTTAAAAAGTTATCCAATAAAATTATAAATCCTGAAAATGGGCTTCAAAGATTATTAATAAAAAGTCCTGCCTGCTAAGAGACGAGGCAGGACTTTTACACTATGCCTGATTGTTGTTTACTTTGGTGTTAATGCAGTAAATCAGATCGTCTATAGTTGACTCCGGAGTTATTTCATTATTCCCTATATCTATTTTAAAAATGTTTTCTACGTTAAATAACAAAAGATTAAAATCTAAAATAGTTAATTTCAGATCTTTTGTAAAGGATGAAGTACTGTCAATTTTTTTTGAATGGATCAGAATTTCTTTGTCCAGAATTCCATAAACAGTTTTTTTAATATTTCTCATAGCAAATGTATTTATAGCTATGACAACGTATTCGTTGATTACCCCTATACAATAACTTGTAAAATTTTATTTTTCGTTATCTGTATAATTTAAAATTCAAATTTACGTTCCCCAAAAATATTGTGACTGTTACAAAATAAAATTACTCTAGGTTACTCAGCTTGGGTATGGAATTATCCTTAAATTTAACACCTTCGGAAATCCCTCCAGTTCGGTTTTGTTTGTTATACAATTCTTCTGCTTTTTCTGAAGAAACAATTTGCAATTCAGAATAAGTCGTTTTTCCGGAAACAATTGGAAACCCTGCAACTCTTGTTGTTTCTGAGCATTCTAGACAGGTTTGGGTATTTGGTAAAGCCTTCAAACGCAATTCCGGAATGGCTTTCTGGCATTTGTTACATTGCATAAATCTTATTTTGAGAATTTTATTTTTTTTCCCTTTTTTTAACACCCCTTACAGCCTCTGCAGTCCAGGGATCTTCAGGCCAGTGATGTTTAGGATACTTCATCCTGAGTTCTTTCCTCACTTCCTGATAAGTGTTCTGCCAGAAGCTTTTTAAATCCTGAGTGATCTGCACCGGTTTATATCCGGGAGATAAGAGATGAAGAATTACTTTATTTCTTCCTTCATTCACAGCAGGTGAATCAAGTAAGCCAAAGACTTCCTGAAGTCTCACTGCTAATACAGGAGGAGCTCCTTCATCTTTATATTGAAGTTTGATCATTGAACCGCTGGGGACTTTAATATGTGTAGGAGCGAGAAGGTCCAGCTTTTGATAAAGATCCCAGGAAACTATCCCTGAAATGATTCCTTTAACATCCAGTTTTTTAAAGTCTTCTTTCTTTCTAAGGTTTTGAAGATAAGGTGCAACCCATTCTTCAGCATTATCTGTAATATACCTTCTGTTCATTTCAGGCCATGGCTCTGTCGTCCTCCATAGATGAAGGCTCATTAAACGTGCTATCAGTTCATCTGTTTCTTCAGACCAGGGGAGCAAATCTTTACCTTCCGACCTTATAATCGTGCATAACATTTCAGATAATTCATCTTCAGGAATGTTTTTAAGTGGGCTTGAACTGATTATAAGCTCACCGATCTTAATCTCATTTCGTGCAATCAAGATCCCTTTATTTTTATCCCAGCCTACTGCTCTTTTATTTTTTTTTAGGTGATCCAAATTGTCAGGATTAACAGGTGCAGCAAGAAAAATCTTTCCTTCACCCATACCCGCATCTAGATGAGCAATGGCAAGCCAGTTTTCAATATTTAAAGGATCAAAGTCTCCGAGTCTTGCTGATCTCCCGTTTGCCAGTCTGTATGAATTATTGGCAGCATCTTTCTTGATAGCAATTCTTTCAGGATATGCATCTGCAATCAGTTCTCCAACACAAGCACCGTCTACAACAGAGTTGTCACTGTTAATATTAAATGTTTTTCTCCAGGAAGAAGCTATACGTTCAATTCTTTCGAGGACATTTTTTTCAGCATCTGAAGATTCCTTATTCCTCCATCTTCTTAGCGCCTCTATTCTGAGTACCATATTACTTCCGGCTTCTTTGCGCAATGGATCTCTTTCTTCAAGGATTGCTGCAAGATCTGTCGCAAGTGAAAGCATCCCTTTATGTTTACCTTCAATCAAAAGGTGCGCAATTCTTGGATGGGTAGGTAGTTTGATAATTTCTTTTCCCCTTTCTGTAATTTTTTCCTGATCATCAATGGCATCAATGTTTTTTAGAAGTTCCTTGGCTTGTTTTACAGAACCCTGTGGAGGAGGAGTAAGAAAGGAAAGGGTACTTATATCTCTTGCTCCCCAGTTTATTAACTCCAGGATAGTAGGGCTTAGGTCTGCTTCGAGGATCTCAGGAGTCCTCTGTTCCTGAAGATATTGATGTGATGGTTGTGACCATAATCTATAACATATTCCAGGGCCTAGTCTTCCGGCTCTTCCCGCTCTCTGGTCAGCAGCGTCTTTAGTGACAGGTATTGTTTCAAGTTTTGTTAATCCGGTTTTGGGATCAAATCTGGGTGCTCTTGAGAAGCCACTATCTACGACGATTTTTATACCTTCTATCGTTAAGCTGGTTTCTGCTATAGATGTAGCCAGTATTATTTTTCTATACCCCTCAGAATTTGGAGATAGAGCCTCTTGTTGCTTTTGAAGAGGCAGGTCACCATACAAAGGCAATATTCTTATACTTCTCAGATCTTCACTTAACAAATCCAAGGTTTTAAGTATTTCTCCTGTTCCCGGCAAGAATACAAGGATGTCGCCATCATCATGTAATGACACTACTTTTCTTATGGCCTTTGATACCTGATGAGGAATCGAAAGATTATTATCAGGAGGCATATAACTAACTGTGACTGGATGTTGTCTTCCACTGCTGGAAAGTATAGGAGCATTGTCCAGTAAAGAAGATAGCTGATCGCTATTTAATGTTGCAGACATAATTAATATACGCAAATCTTCTCTGAGCACTGTTTGTACTTCTCTGCAGAGAGCAAGAGCAAGGTCAGCGTGCAAACTTCTTTCATGGAATTCATCGAAGATAACGAGACCAACATTATCGAGAGCATTATCCTGCTGAATCATTCTGGTCAATATACCTTCAGTAAGTACTTCTATCCTTGTGTCTTTACTTACTTTATTGTCAAAGCGCACCCGATAGCCGACTGTTTTTCCCACCTCTTCATCCAGATGCTGAGACATTCTTGATGCTACGGCTCTGGCGGCCAGCTTTCTGGGTTCGAGCATAAGAATTCTTTTGCCTTTGAGCCATGGTTCATTATACAAAGCAAGCGGAAGGACTGTACTCTTTCCTGCTCCTGGAGGAGCTTGTAATATCAGGGTGGTAAACAGGTTTAATTTATCTTTTATATCCGGAATAATTTCCTGAATCGGAAGATCTGTTATGCTCACTTTAATTTTATTATATGAATATGAAAATCAAATAACAATTCAATATTTAGATGTGCTATTTTGTTTTAAAATTAGAAAGACGACATAAGAAAAGCTATCTCAAAAAGTTTTATATTGTAATAAACATCTTTTTGAAATGAAGAAATGTGTTTTTCTTTTGCTTAGCAATATGTTGTTGTTTTATGTTTCATCCTGTTCTCAGAATAAATCTATGAATACAAATGAAAAATCGGTGGGGTTAGAAAAGTTCCAAGTGGCTAAAGATTCTTCCCAATTTAATGCTTTGAATCCTGAAGAAGAAAGGGTTATAGTGCATAAGGGTACAGAAAGGCCATTTACAGGGAAATATTACAAAAACAAAGAAGAAGGAACTTATATCTGTAAGAGGTGTAATGCGCCTTTATACAGATCTAAAGATAAGTTCGACTCTTTTTGTGGATGGCCAAGTTTTGATGATGAAATCCCAGGTGCTGTAGAAAGAATTCCTGATCCGGACGGAATGAGAATTGAAATTATCTGCGCTAACTGTAAAGCACACCTTGGTCATGTTTTTGAGGGAGAGGGTTTTACTGTAAAGAACTTAAGACATTGTGTCAACTCTGTTTCTATGGAGTTTGTGCCTTTTAAAGAGAAGTGATAAAATACACCACATAACAAAAAGTCCTGAAAGAATTCAGGACTTTTTGTTATGTGGTTGAAACTTATGTTTTTAATAACGCTGAATCTCAACCTCAGTTTCATCCTGATAAGGGGATTCAGAGTTTATCTCCACATCTCCGTCTCTCTCAATTTCAACATTATCATTGCTATCGAAATTGTATTCACTTGAAGCATCATACCCCTCATCCATAGGTGTTCTTGCTTCTTCATAATAATATTCTGTTTTCTCAACAGGTTTTGATGGATTTTCAACGACACTTTCTCTATATTTTTTGTTGTACTGATCCTTCGGCTCACCTCTGAAAAGCTTGGTTATACCTTTTACAGGAGAGTATGCAATACGTGCAATACCTTCGCCTGTTTCACTGACTATTGTGGTCGCCACTTTAAATGGAGCTTCTACAATATTTCTGAATTTAGACTGATGCTTTTTTTCTTTCTTTTTATAGGTTACAGTTTCTGTAGCTTCAGTCATTTCTTTGCTTGTAGTTACGAGCTCCTCTTCGCTTGTCATATTCTGACCGCTATTGTCTGCCACATCATTTTCCATGAAAAGAGAGGTATCTCCTCCTGCTGTACTTGCAGATTCTTCAAAGGATGAAGTATCATTCAGCATAGATGAACCATTTGGACATGATGCTGAAGTATCTTCCAGCATTTCGTCATTCATATCAACGTCTTCACTTTCTGATGATTCATATTGATAAGAATCATTATAATTATAGTTATCATCTATGCCACTATAATCATATCGTCTGTCCTTCTCATCGAGTTGGTCATCATTTATGTTATAGTCGTATTCGTCGTACTGGAGTTCATCCGGTTTAGATTTATCATCGGACATTCTTGATTGGCCAGACTCTACTTCTGTACAAACATATTCCTGCGCTACTGAAATGTTCCATATCCCTGCAGCCAGCAAAATAACCATTATATATCGCATTGTCGTTTTGTTTTAATTTAAACTTACAATTGGTTAACATCAATGACTTTTTATTCTGTTCCTGAACTTCTCAAAGGGATAATTATTGATGATTTTATGAACTAATTTCTTTTCACTTTTATTTAGTATTTTTCAATATAAATGGCGTGGAAAGGCTTTAAACATGCCCGACTTATTGAGTTTGTCCTTTTTTATGAACTTAATTGAAGTCCTTCTTTTTAATAATAATATAGTGTAACTAATTGAAAAAATAATTGTGTACTAAGAACTTATATTATGGAGACTTCTGTATCAAGATATGAGAGAAGGGTGCGATGGATGGCAGCCTTAAAGGGACTCGTTCTTATTCTATTGGGTATTGTAGCCTTGTTTTATCCTATCGCAACAATACTCACATTTGCAATTTATGTTGGAATAACAACATTAGTGACAGGCTTTATAATAACTATTGCTGCTATTGTGAATCATAAAGTTAATGGCTGGGGTTGGGCTCTTGCTGAAGGCATTTTGGATATTATTTTCGGAATTGTGTTATTGTCGTATCCTTTTATGACAGCTATAATATTTCCAATAATGGTAGGCTTCTGGATTTTCTTCGGAGGAGTTTTGCAGATTTCTACTTCCATTGCCTACAGATCTGAAGTAAAAAGCTGGTGGCTGGGTCTTCTGTTTGGAATAGTAGCTATTATGTTTGCTTTCTGGATATTGTATACTCCTGTATCTTCAGCATTTGCACTTACTTATGTTATCGGAATCTTTGCTATGGTATTTGGATTATATTATATTATTAATGCTATTACTCATAAGAGAATTGCATTTTAGTTTCCAGGTTATCTTAAATTCTGTAAATAATTCTAAAATTGAAAAGGAGCTTTTAAAGCTCCTTTTTTGTGAAATTTTTTGAATTCATTAAAAGCTTAACCTGGTTCGATTTCTCTTGTCGATAAAATTTAAAATTAACCCTCCATAAGAAGCACAGGTAAGAAGTGTAATGATTAAAAATCCTATAAAGGGAATCAACAGGATCAGATGCAGTATTATCAGAATAATGATAGCTGCTAACAATAGCATCCATTTACTCCAGTGCTTCTGTAGTTTGTAATTGGCAAAGTTGGCCAGGGCAAGGGATACAATGACTAGACCGCAGGAAACACTAAAGAGGTAAAGGACAAATAAAAGAACAGCGATTGGTATACCGATAATACTTATAAACAGAAGTAAAATTGCAAATGGAAAAACTATGAAGTATATAAGTCCATAACCAAGGCTTTTGACCGGAGTATTTGCAAGATATACACCCGTACTTTGAAATGATACCGGCCAGATATATGTAAGCAGGATAAACATCAGTATGGCAAATAAAATATGCCAGATGAGGAAAATAGAACCAGATCTTAGTGAAGACTGGTTTTGGTCCTTATGTGGAGCCAGAGAATTATCATAATCAAATCTACCGGAATGAACTTTTGGAGAAATTTTTAATGGTCCACCTTCTTTCCAGTATCTTACGTTTTCATTAAACTGGGCAGTGGAACTTACTGTAAAGTTTTGAACTGCTATTTCCGCTCTTCCATTCAATTCTGAGCTGATTGTTAGTTTTCCTCCTTCTATCTTAGTATTACCATTAATGCTTCCACCTAAGGATATGGTTCCTCCCTTAATGGTAAGATTACCCTTGATGATTCCCTCACAGAATAGGGTTCCTGCATATACAGTAAGATCGCCATAGATTGTACTCCCTTTACTTATATATACTTCGTTTGCAAAGATGATTACATCTCCCTTAATGGTGCTGTTGTTGATATTGACACTTCGAGCTGCAGCTCTGAAATCATCATTCAGCACAGCATTTACATCAATAGTTTCAGATGCTGTTACAAGGTCTCCGTTTATTGTATCTTCAATAGAAATGTTTTGTGAGACTGCATACAAGTCGCCGTTGAGAACAGCTTTGGAAATGAGTTTTTTGGAGGAAATATACTGGTCTCTGCTTGTAGTGGAATCAATAATTACAACATCGCCATTTCTGTAATCACCGGCAAGAACAGGATTGTGATAAGTATATAATAAGGTGATAAATAATGCAATGAAGCCTGAAATCAGAACGATTTTGGAGCGTAGTTTCATCTTTATTAAAGTTTAGATAAAAACTACGCTTAGGATGCATTGTTCACATTGGCTTAGGCCATTAGCACATGATTATAATTTTCAGGTTTTTGAAGTATACGGGCAATTCCTTTGCTGACTGAGAAAAAAGCATCGAAGTCTATATGTACAGGCACTTGAATACGAGCTTCGAATCTTTCCTTCAAGCCTCTTAATAAAGCATTTCCTCCAGTTACATGAATTCCATTGTAATAGATATCAGAGGCAAGTTCTGGAGGACATGTTTCCAGGGTTTGAACGATGGTATTCTCTATTCTTGTAACTGATTTATCAATAACATAAAAGATTTCTTTGTGGTCGATTTTTTTTGTAATAGGAATTCCTGTAACAAGATCTTTTCCCTTGATAGTAAGTGGAGCAGGAGGGTTCTCAATATCTTCACGAACAGCCCCAATGCGAATTTTAATCTGCTCTGCAGTTTTTAGCCCTACTGCAAGGTTATAATTCCTTCTGAAGTGGTCTTGAATTTCTTCATCAAAAGTATCTCCGGCTGTTCTGATTGAATTAAAGGATACGATTCCGGATAAGGAAATAACTACGATTTCAGTTATTCCACCTCCAATATCAACAATGAATTTTCCATCTGGTTCTTCAATATTCAACCCCATGCCCATTGCTGCCGCCAAGGGTTCAAAAATCAGGTATTTTTTTCTTGAATTAAATTGTTCCAGGGCATCGCGTAGGGCTCTCCTCTCTACTTCAGTTGCATAATAAGGAATACCTGATATAATATGATCAAATCCTCTGAAAGGGAGCTTGCTCGGAAAAATTTTATCAACAAGTCCTCCAAGCATTTTTTCTGCAGAGTGAAAGTCAGCGATAACGCCTCCTTTCATTGGTTTTACAGCTTTAAGATTTTCATGTGTCTTTTCAAACATGTCATATGCTTCACCACCAACTGCCTTTAGAGAATTGTTGTATCTGTTTAAAACTATGTAAGAAGGCTCTGATAATAAGACATTATTTCTGTCTGTCAGAAGAGTATTATTATTGCCAAGGTCAATGGCGAAACTTTTTTCTTTGTTGAAATTTAAATTTAACATATGGTTAGTACCCTGCCTGTATAAATCCTTTTAACGGCGAATTTTCTAAAAGTGATGTCTTTAAATTAAGTTTATTTATCGAAGAAATGTAAAAATAAATAGAAATACTAAGATAAAACCTTTAATTTTATTAAAAATCGTATCTCGGTTTTTTACTTTTTTACAGGTTTTGCGTACATCTCCTTGTAATGTTAAAAACCGCTCGGGAAATGTTATAATTTCAAATAATGCTCACCGTTACCAAATATACTTTGACCGTTTAAAAGGTCAAGTATGGGAGATCAGGAGAGGAAGTTAGCAAGTGATTGTTTATTAAATGATTCGGTAGTCGGAGTTCCGATACTCAATATGTCTGTTTTAAGGTCTTTTCTTTTATTCCTTCTTTATCTTATCTCATTTTCTGGTTACAGCTCGACTCCTATTGAGATAGGGGAAAATGATCCGGATAAGGATTATGTTTTCACCGGAGGAGTAATTGAAATTTTTAAGGACACCAGCAGGAAAATTACAATAAAAGATATTGTGGATCATCACAATGTGGTTTTTGAACCTTATAATTCTGCTATGGTAGCTACCATTCTCGATTCGAAGGCAGATTACTGGGTTAGATTTACAGTGATTAACCAAAAAGCTACTTCCGGTTGGACAATAGAACTTTTTGATTTTAGAATTGATGACTTTGAGCTATACGTCCCTAATCATTATGGAGGCTTTGAAAAGTTTAATGGAGGAGATCGGCAGAATTTTATTAAAAAAACTTACAAGCATAAAAACTTTGCCTTTGATGTCAATCTTCCAAGGAATAAACCCAACGTAATTTATATTAAAGTAAGATCAGAAGGGCCTGTAGGGATCATTGGTGTTATTAGAAGTACTAAACGATTCCTGGCTTATGCAGTGAATGAATATTTTCTCCTGGCTCTTTTCTATGGAGTACTCATTGCAATGGCACTCTATAATATATTCATGTTTGTGACAGTAAAAGACAAAACTTATCTGTACTATGTCTTTTATCTGATAAGTATTATCATTTATGCTTCTACACAAGATGGAACAGGCTTTCAATATATATGGCCTGAAATGCCAGAGTTGAACCAGTTTTTACCTGACTTTTCCCTTCTGCTGGTTATTCTGTTTGTGATACTTTATTGCAGGGCTTTTTTGCGAACAGAAACTGAATCCATCTGGTTTGACAACATGCTTGTCATGTGGACTTTTATAAGAATGGGATTGTATCTTGTAAGTTTTGTACATCCGGTTTTATACAGGTTGGTTTGCCCATTTACAGATCTGGTAATTTTTGTTTTTACTTTTGCTGCTGGCATAGATGTATGGCGTAGACAAAAGTATAAGCCCGCATTTTTGTATACTGTGGCATTTGGATTTTTCTTTTTAGGTTACACTATATATGTAATTGATCATTTAAGATTTATTTCTCCTTCAATATTTTATGTCTACAGTCTTAACTTTGGCGTAGCTCTGGAAGCCATAATATTTTCTCTTGCTCTGGCGGTAAGAGTAAAGGTTTTACTCAAAGAAAAGCAGGATATGCAAGAGCAGATAATTTGCCATCTAAAAGAAAAGGAACAATTCAGAACAAAGGTCAATAAAGAGTTGGAGCAAAAAGTACTTGAGAGGACCCAAAAACTGGACACATTTGTCTTTAAGGCATCCCATGACATTAAGGGACCTTTAAGATCTATCATTGGTCTTACAAAGGTCGGAGCAAAAGATGTAGAAGATCAGAAGGCTAAAGAGTATTTTGAACATATTCTGAAAAGCACTACCCGGTTAGATCTCCTGCTTTCTGACCTGATTTCCCTTACAAGAATTCAGCAAGCTACCTTAAAGGAAGAAGAAATAGATTTTAAAGTATTGGTAGAGGAGTCTTTCACCAGTTTTTCTCATCTGGAATTGTATCAAAATATATCGGTTTATATAGATATTAATGTTAAAGAACCTGTCAGAGGTGATAAGTCGCTTTACAGGTCGGTGATTCAAAATCTAGTTGAGAACGGATTGAAATATAGTGATCCGTCAAAAGAAAGTCCTTATTTTAAAGTACTTATAAAGTCATTGGAAAGAAAGCTTATTATGGTTTTTGAGGATAATGGTCTTGGTGTAGATTCTTCATTGAAGGATAAAATATTTGAAATGTTTTTTAAAATTGATTCATCCACAGAGGGGTCTGGACTAGGATTGCACATTGTGAAAATGGCTCTTGAAAAGATAGGAGGAAAAATAAGCCTAGATACTGCTGAAGGTAAAGGCAGTACCTTTGTAATAGAAATTTCTTTAGTTAAACAGTTGGAGTTCTCTTGAAATTAAAAAATAAATAGAACAGGATTTGCACCTGTTCCTTTATGCTTCCCCGCTTCCTGATTTCTCCAAATTTCTATCTTTAGCAACATTAGATCCGGTTCTACCAGTATCGACTTTATTGTAATCGATTTCATATGGTAAAGATCCAGCCGAGCCTTGTCCTTCTGAAATCTTGTTCTTTTGATGCTTAATTTTACCCGTTCCTATAAAATCGCCCCCTTCTTCTCCTTCTCCGGAGGATAGTCCGTTGTGAATCTCTTCATCTACATCTTCAGAAGTGTCTGCCATAAAATCTCCGGCTTCTTCTCCTAGTCCTGAAGAAAGTCCGGGATGTTCATCTCTTTCTTTCTCAGCCACTATTTCTTCTATGTCCCGGTGTTTTGTTTTCATAATTAATCCTTTATAATTAGAACAAGTCCGGCAAAGGTTTAATTTCATGAACTGATTAATCGGGATAAATTATCTGAGGATACGGACTTATTTTAACAGAGTATTTCTCAGATATTTTTCTCAGTGGAGAAAGATCAAATTGCAAGGTGTCTAATAATAACCTTCTGCAATGGTCGTCTGTAGTGAGATGGAGGAGGTGCAATTCAAAAACTGAGGCAGAAGGCTGACCATTGCTCCTTAGTTCAAATTTATGCTGCCTGCATCCACCACCATATTTAACTGTAATTGTTAAAATGTCCTTTGTGATTTTGGAAGATAAAATGTCGTAATTAGGTGCAGTTAAGCCAGATGCAGAATCTTTTACTATCTGTATAGCCGGATATTTACTACTTTCTTCAATATCTGCTGTTGATGCAGGCCCTTTTTTGCATGAGGCATTTATAATGAAAATAAATAGTATTAAGGCTTTAATGTAATCTTTATAGTTCAACTTACTCATTAATTTTTGTAGAATTTACCCGAGATCATCTGATTGTCGCTCTGTATCAGGATAATGTAAAGGCCATCTTTAAGAGAATTCAGATCGACTTCGTTGTTTAAAGAACCTTTGCAAAGTAACCTTCCATTAATGTTATAAATGGAATAATTTCCGCTAAACACGAAAGAATTGAGGTGAAGAAAACCATTTAGAACAGTGCCTACACTTTGTGGCTGAGTAATTGAAGTCACTATTGCATTAGCCTGGATCCAGTCTGCATAATTTGCAACCCTGGTATAGACCCCTGGCTGATTAGGTGCGGCGCAATCCCCACCCCAGCTTACAATTCCTGTCTGAACAGTTTTATCTTGATTGACATCTTTGAAAACAAGAGGACCTCCGCTGTCTCCGGCGCAAGCATCCTTACCTCCGGCAAGAAATCCTGCACAAAGCATATTAGTTGTCACTTCACCTTCATAAACTTGTTTGCTATTGCAAACTGAATTTGAAATAATCTTAACCTCTACTTCCTGCAAGGTATCTGCGATATGAGAGGTAGGTTGAGTATATCCCCAACCCATGACAGTACTGGTTAATCCGTTTTTGGTATAGGTTGTATCATCCTGTTCGGGTAAAGAAACCGGACTATTTGTTACCGGACGCTCAAGCTGGATAAGTGCAAGGTCACCATCTACTGTGACGGGATTATATGTCGGATGGATGATAATCTTTTTAACGTTAATTTTCTGATATCCAGCTTCAGGTTTGTTTAAAGAGTAAAAGTCGAGAAAAATACTTATCTCTGTTGGATGATAGGGAGTTGTGTTGGATTCTTCAGTAGTAACACAATGTGCGGCAGTAAGTATCCATTCGTTGTTAATGATTGTTCCACCACAATAAATTGAACTCTTTGGTGCAGATATATTGGAATAGCCAATGCCAATCATCCATGGATAAGCACCTTTAACAGCATTTTTTCCACCTATGATTCTTTTTATCTGTGCATCAGCCGGAAAAGTCAGTAAAAGGATTGTAATACAAGTAAATAAGAAGGGTAAAGTCTTTCTCATCCGTGTTGGTTTTGGTTTTTATAATAGCTAAAATGGGTAAAAATGTTTTGTTATAAAAAAAAGTAAAGGCTGATTTTGTCAGCCTTTACTTTTGGATATTCAGTAGTTTTACAATTTCTCTATGCTTTTCAGTACTGGTATCACCCTCTTTAGAACCAAGTTCTTTCCATTTGGAATTAATATCGTCGATGCGGTCTTGAGAAGCGGGGTGAGTACTTAGAAAGTCAGGAATGTGGTTATGATCCTTTTCCTCTTTAATCAGTTTTTTGAAAAATCCACCAACTCCTCTAGGGTCATATGGAGTGTCGTAAAGATATTCTACAGCATATTCATCAGCTTCTTTTTCATCTCCGCGACTAAATTTTAAAGAGAGAAGTTGCTGGCCAATATTTATAAGATCTCTGAAGTCTGAACCAAATATCAAGGAAATTAATACTCCTGTACCATAGGATTCTGCAAGCTGTTTTACAGTGTGTCTGTTTTCGGCATGTGCTATCTCATGAGCAATTACGCCTGCAAGTTCAGATTCGGAATCAACATATTTGATCAGGCCAGTATAGACATAAATGTAACCGCCGGCAACGCAGAAGGCATTAAGAGTGTTATCATCCTGAATAATTTTTACAGTATAGGGAAACTGATCTTTGTATTTTATTTTATCAGAATTTATCAATTGGTTTCTGATGTTTTCTACATAAGCATAAACTTCCTTGTTCTTTACTGGGTCAAGGACAGGGTATTGGGATTGACTTTCATTGATCTGATAGGAAAATTGTTCTCCCAGATTTTTATCAATATCGATAGGAATCATCTCCATTACTGCGTTGCAGCCGGAAAAGACTATAACCATCAGAAGTAAATACCACCTTTTTGAAAAAAACATGAATATTGTAATTATGAGTTAGTAAAATCTAAAACGAAGATAAATTTAGAAAAAATCTGTAAAGGCAAATAATTCTTTTTGTATTGTCTCATTAAACTTGCTTTTTCACTTATTCAGAATGAAGAGCTTCAATTTCGGAAATAAAATATCTGAAAGTGTTTTCTACTTTTTGGAGAGGAGAATAATCGTATGAAGGCTAATGATTTCTTAATGAATAAAAAAAGCTGCCCTTGTTACCAGGGCAGCTTTTGGTTTATACAAAGTCAGAAATATTAAACTACAAGAACTTTTTCTTCGTGCTGAGATAGGTCTAGTCCTTCTTTTTCTTCCTCTTCTGTTACTCTTAGAGGAGCTATTATGTTAGTAATAACAAGAAGTATGTAAGAACCTACGAAAGAAAATGCTACCACTATACCTAACGCGATAAGGTGCGATACGAAAAGGGTTGTTTCTCCGAAAGCAAGACCGTTTCCGGTAGCGTTACCAGCGTTTACTGCAGTGTGTGCAAAGATAGCAGTAAAAAGCATTCCGCTCATTCCACCTACACCATGACAAGGAAATACATCAAGAGTATCATCGATACCGGTTTTAGCTCTTAATCCTACTACTATGTTACTGATTAAGCTAGCTGCAACACCTATTACAAGGCTGGAAGCAATTGTAACGAAGCCCGCTGCAGGAGTGATTGCTACAAGCCCTACTACCACACCGATACAAAATCCCATAGCAGATGGTTTTTTACCTTTGACAGAATCAAACAGAACCCATGCAATACCAGCAGCAGCAGCAGCGATGTTAGTAGTAGCGAACGCCGAAGCAGCAAGGGCAGAAGCTCCAACAGCAGAGCCGGCGTTAAAACCGAACCATCCGAACCATAGTAAACCTGTACCTAATAATACAAATGGAATATTTGCAGGAGTAGCTTCTACGTTTTCTTTTCTTTTGCCGAGGTAGATGGCAGCAGCAAGAGCAGCACAACCAGCAGAGATGTGAACTACAGTTCCACCGGCGAAATCAAGAACCCCCATTTTGCATAGGAATCCTTCTGGATGCCATGTCCAGTGTGCAATAGGTGCATAGATCAATATGCTGAAAAGACATGCAAACAGAATATATGACGTGAACTTAATTCTTTCAGAGAATGATCCTGTTATCAACGCAGGGGTGATAACTGCAAATTTTAACTGGAAGAAAGCAAAAAGGACCAATGGAATTGTTGATGCTGCAGGCCAGGGTTTTCCGTCCAATACATTCTGGAACATAAAGAATGAGGCAGGGTTGCCGATAAAACCTCCGATGTCTTCACCAAAAGCAAGGCTAAAACCAATAGTAATCCATAGTACAGAGATGATACCCATACATATGAAACTTTGTAACATGGTAGAGATAACGTTTTTAGGGTTAACCATTCCACCATAAAAAAGTGCAAGTCCGGGGGTCATTAAGAGCACAAGAGCTGCCGATGCAAGCAGCCAGGCGATATCACCTGTGTCTAGACCTTCTGTTTCGATTGATTTTGGAACACCCGGGAAAGCAAATGCCAGTGCAGTAACAACCAGCAATACCGCAAATGGGACAATTGATAGTTTTTTCATAAGGTAGTTAAAATTTAGTAAAGGTTAATTGTGGACTAAAATTAGTAAATATTATCAAAACAAGTAAAATTTTTAGGTGTATTTTTTTATAATGTATATATATTGTTGATTTATGCCTTAAAATTTGACCTTGTTTTGAATAAAACTAGTAAAAAACCATATTACTACCTAATTTTTTAAAGTAGAATTTTTTCGGGATTAATAAATTCCTGAACTTCTGTTAATTAAAAGTCTCAATTTTGTGCTGATTAGCCTATTTTTTAGGGCAGTTAAGATGAATAATGCAATTTTTTTACATAGTAACCTTTTTTATGAAACTATGTTTGTTAATATTAATGTAGTTTAATGGATATTGTGTCTAAAAATTATCCAATTATAGTTTATGCTGTGTCGAGAAGGTAGTATAACATAATTGCAATTCCTCCTATTATATATAATACTGTAATGTGAAATATTTCTTGAATTAAGTCCCTTTTTTAATCTTGTCGATTTATTGAAGTGCTTCATCTAGTTTTTGAGGCTAATACAGGTAACTTCTAGTCTTTTCGATCATCCCCATCGTATTAGAAGTATTTTAAATCTGAATTTTTATGGATCCCAAAAAGAAAAGTGTCATCATTCTTGGGGGAGGTATAGGAGGGTTGAGCGCTGCTCATGAATTAATCAACAGAGGGTTTAATGTCATTGTATTTGAATCAAAGGACATTCCGGGAGGAAAAGCAAGAAGTCTTCCTGTGTTAAACTCGGGTAAAGATGGTCGGAAAGATCTCCCAGGGGAACATGGTTTTCGCTTTTTCCCAAGGTTTTACAAGCACATCATCGCCACTATGGAAGAAATTCCATATGGTGATAATAAAAACGGTGTAGCTGATAATCTTGTGGATACCACTCGTATTCAAATGGCAAGGTTTGGAAAAGAACCGGTTTTGATGCCGGCCAGGTTTCCGAGGTCTTTGCGTGAATTTATTCAGATACTTGCCGATGGTCTCGATCTTAACCTTGGTCTTTCCACTGAAGAAAAGGCCCTGTTTGCAAAAAAGGTCTGGCAATTAATGACGAGTTGTAAAGAAAGAAGAAAGCATGAGTATGAAAGGATCAGTTGGTGGGAATACCTGGATGCCGATCAGCAATCTCCTGCTTATCAAAGTATTTTTGCAAAGGGCCTTACTCGTACCCTGGTGGCTGCAAGGGCAGAAGAGGCGAGCACCAAAACCGGTGGAGATATCTTTATCCAGCTTTTATTTGATATAGCTAAACCTGGCATTAGCTGCGACAGAGTGTTATGTGGTCCTACAAATGAAGTATGGATTGATCCCTGGCTTGAATCCCTGAAAATGAAAGGTGTTGATTACAGGTTAAATTCAAAGGTGCTAAGCATCAATTGCGCTGATCATGCAATTAAAAGTGTCACCATTTCCTGTGATGGAAAGCAGCAAGAGTTTACTGCAGATTATTATATTTCGGCAGTACCTGTAGAAGTGATGGTGACCCTGCTTAACGATGACCTCTTAAAGATTGACCCTACATTAAATTACCTCAAAACGCTCAGTCAAAATGTTTCATGGATGAATGGAACACAGTTTTATCTTAATACTAATATTGATTCAGTTCCTGGTCATTCCATATATATAGACACACCCTGGGCTCTGACTTCCATCTATCAATGCCAGTTCTGGAGAAAATTCAATATTGCTGAGCATGGCGATGGAAAGGTCAAAGGTATATTATCTGTAGATGTTTCGGACTGGAATACTCCTGGTATACTTTATAATAAACCAGCCAAAGAATGTTCGAAAGAGGAAATTATTAAAGAGATCTGGGAGCAGTTAAAAAGAAGTCTGAATGTCAATGGTAAGGAAGTTCTGAAGGATGAATATATTCATTCATCATTTATTGATCCTGATATTGTTTTTGAAAGTCCTATGCGTAATGAAGAGCCGTTATTGGTCAATTGTACCAATTCCTGGGATTTGAGACCATACGCATACACTCAGGTTTCCAATCTTTTTCTGGCATCTGATTATGTAAAAACCAATACGGATCTTGCTACTATGGAAGGTGCCAATGAAGCTGCAAGGAGAGCTGTCAATAGTATATTGGATGCATCCGGAGTAAAGGCGCCAAAGTGTAAAATATGGGACCTGCATGAACCTGCCTTATTTGCCTTGCTTAGATGGAGAGATTTGCAGCGATATAAAAAAGGATTGCCATGGTCGCATCAACAGCCATTTTTAATTAAAGTACTTCATAAAATAAGGTTCTGGTTCTATGAAAAATCAGGGCGATAACATGTGAATTTTTTAATTAACCATTTAAATCTTTTATAATTATGGAAAAGCTTTTAAATCTTGAAGTGTATAGTCCCTTAGACTTAAGCTTGTTTGGCATATGTTGTATTTTTTGGTTTCTAGTTTACATCAATGTAATTATAAATATCATTAAATATAAGGTGGTGGAAATCCCTGTAGCTGCGGTGGTAGCCAACTTTTCATGGGAGCTGCTCTGGAGCTGGTGCTTTCATACCAATCTGGGAGAACTCTTTCAATGGGGGTACAGGATATGGTTCTTTATGGATATATTTATCATTTATAGTATTTTTAAATATGGCTATAAGCAATTTCAGCTTGAGCCCTTTAAAAAACAGTCTGTAGTAATTACAGCATTTGGACTCGCGTTTTGGATGATTGGTTTGTACTTCCTGATTCCAGAGCATGATACAGACGGATTTGGAGCTTTTTCTGCTTATCTCATCAATACATATATGAGTGCATTTTACTGCTATCAGATTATCAGGCAGCCTGAATTCGGCATTTCTAAAGCAAATGGCTGGTTTAAAATGATTGGTACTGCAGGTTGTTCAGCGATGATTTATAATCATTTCTGGAATATTCCCGGCTATAAAGGATTAATGGCTTTATGTGCCATTACATTATTCCTTGATCTGTTGTACATTTACTTGCAGTATAGTTTGGTAAGAGAGAGAAGTAAAGATGGTAAGATCAGCTTCATTCCTGCATAAAGGAGTAAAAAGTAAAAAGTTGAAAGTTTAAAGTTAAAGTTCTTTCAACTTTTTACTTTCAACTTTCAACTCCCAAAAACTTATCCGTCTTTTCATAAAACCCCTTAATAGTCTGCTTATCCTTTTTCTCAAGTTGTCTCAGCATTAAAGTCATTCTTGGATTCCTTTGGAATTTCTTTTTATGTAAATCAATAAATCTCCAATATAAACTGTCCCAGATATCTGCCCATGGTCCGCGGGGATAATCGCTCATTTTTAATATATAGTTCGAACCGGAGATATATGGTTTGGTAGTAATAACCTGGCCAGCAGCAAACTGGCTCATCCCATATACATTAGGTACCATTACCCAATCGTAGGCGTCAATATACATTTCCATAAACCATTTGTAAACTTCATCCGGATGTGTTTCGCAGAGAAGCATAAAGTTTCCCATTATCATAAGACGTTCTATATGATGACTATAGGAGTTATTAAGAACATTTGAAATAGTATGATCTACCGGCAAAATTCCTGTAGATGCATCCCAGAAAGATAAGGGTAATTTTCTTTTATGATTAAAATAGTTTTCTGTACGAATTTGATTTCCTTTAAGTTGATATACAGCTCTCATGTACTCTCTCCAGCCAATGATTTGTCTGACAAAACCTTCTAATGCATTGATGGGAATCTCATATTGATGTTCCATGACCTTGTCCAAAACTTCTTCCGGAATTAGCAGGCCTGAATTGAGGAGTGGGCTTAAGACTGAGTGATAGACAAACGGATGTTTGGATGAAATAGCATCCTCATAAGTTCCAAACAAATTTAGTCTTTGACTAATAAAGAACTCCAGCCATGTTTGTGCTTCTCTATGGGTGACGGGGTATAAGAAAGGCATTGCAGTTCCCGGATTAGCACTGAAATTTTTTTCTACATAATTAAATGCCTCCATTACAAATTCATTTGGCTGAGGAAAATGAATTGTTGGAGGTGTGTGATTTTTAGGAAGTCTTTTTCTGTTTTCATTATCAAAGCTCCATTTACCTCCTCTTGGCTTTCCATTATCAATCATTAAATCAAGTCGTTTTCTTTCATGCGAATAAAAATCAGCCATATGAAATTTATTATCGGAAAAATAGTCTTCAAGATTTTTCTTGGTATTGAGAAACATGGGCGAATTTTCCACAACTGTTTTGATTCCATTAATAGATGCATTTTTTTCTATTCGTTTTGATAGCCACTCATCTGTAGGATCTATATAAGTGATCTGACTGATTTTATTTTTTACCAACTCTTTAAATATTTCTTCAGTATCAGGAAATTTTATCTGGTCAAAGTAAATGCAATTGAATCCCTTTGATAAGAGTTGTCCCTCATAAGCTTTCAAGCTGGCTCTGTGAAATATAAGTTTTTGTTTATGAAACTTATATTGGTTAAAAAGCAAAGGCTCTTCTATTAAACAGATAAGCTGGTTCTTCTTTCTGTGAAAGTTAATTTCAAATAACTGGTGAGGAAATATTAAAAAAGCTTGATCCATAGTGTTTTTAAAAGTTATAAAGGGACAATATGATGTCGGATAAATTCGTTATTTTTGTAATTCGGAATTACATTCCTCTCTGCTTACACTGGTGACGGGGGAGTCCGTCACCTCTTTTTTTCTGTTTATCCACATTTTTTAATATATTTTGAATCCTTTTCCCGACAAAACCAGTAATTAGGAGCATTGGTTTAAAGATAAGTATGAAGGAAACCCAGACTTTTGATTATCAGCAATTTTTAGAAATACAAAAAGAAAACGCAAGGCTTAAAGAACATATAACCAATCAGGAGAATATGTTTGGAATGACTTTGCGTAATATGGGTGGTCTTAATCAGGAACTCAAGTTTGCAAAAGAGAAAATTAAAGAACAGAATCTTCTTTTAGAAAAGATAGTTGCTGATCGTACAATTGAGCTTCTTGCAATCAATAACCAGCTGAATGCCTTGTTATATCGGGCATCTCATGATATGAAAGGGCCGGTAAGCACTTCTGAAGGTCTTCTTAATCTTATTGAACTCACTAATGATCAGGAAGAGATTAAGGAAATGTCAAATTTAATGAGATTGACTTTGCGCAAGCTAAGCAGACTACTCGATGGACTTTCATTCCTTGGAAGATTAAAAACTGAAAAGAGTATTATTTCCAGAATAAATTTCGATACGTTCTTTTCTGAATTTAAAGAAAAACTTTACCAAAATCATTCTCACAGATTCCCTGTTATTAATGCTCAACTTCCGGAAAACAGAGATTTCAATTCAGATCCGGACATCCTAAATGTAATCTTCAGAGAGGTATTTGAAAACAGTATCATTTTCGGAAGAAATGCTTTGATTGAAATTACCTTTGTAATGGATATAACACATGACCACATTACTTTTTCAATTACAGATAATGGATATGGAATTAGAGAAGGTGTGCTTAGTCTTGTTACAGAAATGTTTTTCAGAGGAAGTGAAAAGTCTGAAGGTAGTGGAATGGGCTTGTTCCTGGTACAAAGCGCAGTAGAACATTTACAGGGAGAGCTCTTTATTTCAAGCGGAGAAAAAAAGGGGACAACAGTAAAGATTGTTATCCCGAATAGTACTTTCTGATTGTTGATCTAATATGTATAATCTTCTAATGGAAGAGAAAGGAATGTATTAAAACTTTCCTCCGGAACCACCACCTCCGAAATTACCTTCTCCAAATTCAAAACTATCTTGTTGTGCTGAGTCTTTGCCCATTGTCTCTGCAATTACCAGTGCTTCTGCATCAGATAAGTTGAATTTGATTTCTAAATCCTCTTTATTTATTGTTAATCCTATTTTAGGTGTTTTTAAAAGCTTGGTTACAAACCAGGCAATACCAATCATAATGACTCCTGCAAGTGTAATTGTTATTTCATGATGGCCAAGACTGAAATAGTATTTAAAAGTAAATACTGCAAAAGCAATAAGAAGTATCCCCAGCTGAAGTTGTAATCTGTCTTTATGGGTTACACCAGAATATATGTATAGCAAAGGTATTGTAGCTGTAGTGATATAGAATAACCAGGCCAAGGGTATTTGCTTACTTGTATAATCATCATTTAGCAAGGCATTAAGCTCTCTCACGACAAAATAATTGACAGAAAGATATAGTATGAGTAAACAAAGAAATTCAAGAACATTAAAATTATCTTTCCATATTATCCATTTTTCAACTTTAGCGTATTTTTTGATAAGCAGGTATATAAAGAAGGTTGTAAGCCCTATCACAAAAGGGCATATTGCTTTACCTATATTTCCGGTATTGGATACCAGGTAGAAAATAAGGTAAATCAGTACTCCAAATGCTAAGACTGTGATCAGGCGGTCTACATAATGGATGGCAAAAAAAATGAGAACGGGTAGAGAAATTGTAAGTACTTGAATAAGGTTATCACTTTCATTATAGTAAGATTCACCAGCGCGGTTTAAAATATCTATAAATATAGCTATTGAAGAAATAAAGAGACCAACTGTAGCATATTGCAATGCATCATCAACTCCTGCCCTGAAAAACTTTTTTTCTTTTATTGCCATTTCGCTTGTGAAACCTGTGAGTATTGCATAAATCAATGTTCTCAATAGCCCGAAATCTGAGGTGCTGTCAGAAAATGTTATCAGAGTGATAAGACCAAGGCTAGCGCTTATTAAAATTGAGGTAAAGAGGAATAAGCCTGTTCTGATAAAGAAATTAGGAGTATAGAGATCATTTATGTATGTTCCTTTTATCTTTTCAAAGGTGTGTTCGGAAAATAATTGTTTTTCTTTCCATATCTTAGCCTGCTCGAGAAGTCTGAGATTTTTCAGCGATTTTTTGTTATAAATAATCATATTTTTAACAGACTTTTGTGATTTTTAATTAGTAAAACGGCTAAGGCACAACTACCGATGAAATAGAAAAATCCAAAGTAAGCTAATTCCAGGCCTGCTCCGGCTTTAAACATAAAATAAAAAATAATATAGGTTATGCCTATATATAAATATATCATGATGAAAAGCAAGAAATAGTAAGATTCAAGTTTTCTCGCCTGGAAATAATAGACTCCTCCAATTGAAAATAAAATAAGTATAAATAAGAAGTGGTTGATTTCTGAAAACAGACCAGCCAATGCGGCAATAAAGAGGATGTGTATTGCAAAGTTGAGATAAGTAAATGCAAAATGGTTTTTCAGATTGATTCTCTGAAGTCCAAAGACCAGGGCATTAAGGAAAGAACCAAGACCTAAAGCAGTCCATATGTAAGAGTGGTCAGAAAAGTTATCCAGTCCATCAAATACTTCTCTGGGAGTTACGGCTATTCCTGCCCATCCTGCAAGACCTGTCACTCCCATGCTTAATACACCTTTATGATCGAACCTGTAAGCAAGCAGGAAAAATAAAAGAGTTGGGATAATTGTGGCAGTGCCATATTGATTTCCGAATATGGTGTATTGAATCTGTAAATAAGTTTCAAGTGATAAAAAAAGGAGACACCCGAGTAATAAAATATAATCATTCCACGGCGAGGAATTCATTACTTCATTAAAGGAAAAAGGCTCACTTTTTCTGAAAGTGTAATAGAAGCAGGCCATGCAGGCAAGTCCAATAAGAGAAATAATGGAAATGTGACCGATAGTGTCAATGTTGAGATAGATAATAAGGCCTGCGCCAGCTGAGAAAAGTAATACACCCAGGTATAAAAATGTTTTTACTTCCCAAAAGAGCGAAAAAAGCTTGTCTTGCTCATAATTTTCGATCTTTTCTTTGTCTTCGTTGGATATAATTCCATCAGTAAGCAAAGTATTTAAAATGAATTTTCTTTCAGGCATGAGAAAGTTTTACGATTTTTAGCATGCTTTTTGGAACGCAATTTTAATAGTTCCAGTTACCAAATTTATGGAAGATAAGAAATTTAAAGGATTGCAGGAAAGGCTAGAAAAATTGTCATGGCCATCTATTTATATGTTCAAGTTTATTGTTCCTACAGAAAAAGAAAAGGAGTTAGTTGATATTTTTGAGGGGCGTATAACAGAAAAAAAATATTCTCAGAAAGGGAACTACGTCAGTGTTACATCTACATTTGCTGTTGAATCAGGCGATTCCGTATTACACTATTATAAAGAAGCATCCAAAATTGAAGGTGTTGTGGCATTGTAAAATTGTACAATATTGATTCTTTGAAAGTAGCGTCCTTAATTGATGCAATTCCAACAAGCTGTCTGATTAAAGATGGCTTTTGTTTTTATCCCCAAAAGTTTCAGGATTTATCCTTTAAATTTATCTATTTCCTGTCTTGGTAGTTATTGTATGGAGGAAACGTTTTAGCATATTTTCTCAAATCGGGAGGAGTAATTTTTTTAAATGACAGATATCGGAAAAATACCGGAAAATAAATACAAGAATAAGTGGCTTATACTTGCCAATGTAGCATTCGGGGTTTTGATGGCTACGCTTGACGGAAGTATTGTAAATATTGCCCTTCCTACAATTAAGACAGAGCTTCAGGCTGGCAGTGCTGTTCAATGGATTGTAATATCTTATTTTCTTACTACTACCGGTACCCTGCTGATCATGGGCAGGATCTCTGATATCATAGGGGCGAAGCCAATATATGTTTCAGGTTTTATAATATTTACAATTGGCTCTTTGCTCTGTGGTATTGCTCCCGGAATATGGTATTTGACAGCCTTTAGAGTAATTCAGGGAATAGGAGCATCTATGTTGTTTGCTGTCGGTCCAGTGATTATAGCAAATGTTTTTGAACCCAAAGATCGTGGGAAGGCTTTAGGTTTAATCGGTACCATTGTCGCAACTGGTAATAGTCTTGGTCCCGTGTTGGGTGGAGTCTTGCTGGGATCATTGGGATGGAAAAGTATTTTTTTTGTAAATGTTCCGCTGGGCATTATTGCTGTTTTATTTACACTCAGAAATATTCCCGGCGGAGCCGAAAAGAAAAAAGAGTACTTTGATTATCCAGGAGCATTGTTGTTTCTTGCAGGAGCGATATTGTTTCTGATCGGACTTTATCTCGGGCCATTGGATAATTTCGGATGGAATAACAAAACTGTGATAATGAATATTATAGCAGGGGTACTACTTCTAACCTTTTTTTTCTTTTGGCAGAAAAGGGCACCGGTCCCTATGCTCAACTTTACTTTATTTAAAAGGAAAAACTATAGTTATTCAATTATATCCGCATGGTTGGCTTTTACATCTACAGGGGCAAACTTTTTTATTTTACCATTTTACCTTCAACAAATTTTGAACTACCCTCCTGAAAAGGCCGGTTTTATATTGCTTGCGGGTCCGGCAACACTAGGAATTGTAGCCCCTATAGGAGGTTTCCTTTCTGATAAAATCGGTCCGCGATTTATTGCAACTGTAGGGCTTTTGATTACAGCTACTGGTTATTTTTCATTTACTTTTATTACAGAAAACTGGGACTGGCATCAGATTGTATGGAGGAGCGCTTTGATCAGCCTTGGATTTGGATTGTTTCAATCACCCAATAGTTCCAGAGCTTTAAATTCAGCTCCAGCGCACCTTCGAGGTGTTGGAAGCAGCGCACTTGCTTTTATGAGAAATTTAGGGCTTTTGATGGGGGTATCAATAGCAGCGGCTATCTGGTATTCATTTAGAAAGAAAATAGCTTATTCATCAGGTATTGAGGAGTTAAGTAACCATGCTCAGGTTTATGGAATGCACTTTGTTTATTATGCTCTGACGTTTTTTGTACTTAGCGCTGCTGTTTTGTCTTACCTCAATATTCCGGAATATGCAGAGGATTAATGACAATTAACCTAAAGCTTCGATACATTCTTCAAAAGTCCTGAAAATTCTGCCTCCTGACTGAACAATGGCATAGTGTATCATGAGGTTTACGCAATGACCAAAATCTTCTATTTCACTATATTCCGGCTGTTTGGAGATATCAAACATTTTTTTTGTTGTTTCCGGAATGGTACATTCAGGTTCAGTACAGTAGGCATATATTTTTTTCTTTTTACCAAATGCCATCCCGATTTCAAAAGCGGTACCATCGTCCATGCAGGCTCCGCGAAAGGGATCGATGTTCGCTACAACAACATCAGCCATTTCTATCATTTGAATATTTCCATTGAATATCTGTTCACACACCAGCTCGGCTTTTGTCGGATCTATCTGATTGTCTAAAGGTATCAAGGCTTTATGCCCTTTCTGTGAAAGAAAATTATTTAATTTTTCAAAATGCTCTTTTGCATTTTGTCTGAAGACATCAGGTCCGGCAAGGTAGATTTTCATATAGATAGTATAAGAAATAGTAAGGCAAGATAAAGTAAATTTTTTCCTTGTAAGTGAATTGTTTAAATGGATTTTCTGAAAATTCCTTATCCTCGTATTATATAGCCAATTTAATTTATGTGCTTTCTGAATAGTTCTGGATTACAATTGCTTTGTTTCCGAATTGAATAAAAAAAAGATGATTCTAGAAAGCTTGCAAAAGTCTTTTTAACCAACTAGTTATATTTGAGAGTTAAGAAGGATGAAAAAAAGATATGATTTTTTTGTCATAGTTATATTTAATATCAGAATAGTTAAATATTTTTAGAAGATAACTGATTACTTATTTTCCTTTTGACAGTATTTAAGAAGAGTTATTAACTCGTCATTATTTTGCATTTATTGAAGAAAAGACCGCATTCTTCCGAATACACAATCAAATCATTTATAATAGCTTAGAAATTAATGAACAAGCATCTTGCTTTTCTGAGAAATTATGGTCTGTTGCTACTGCTAGCAGCTCTCTCATGTATTCAGCCTTTATCGGCTCAAACACCTTTGGTACTGAACCAATATGCTAAGGTAATTGATTTTCCATCCTGCAGTCCATGTCTTAATCCTTGTAATAAGGTGATTGTTGATGATGTAGCACAATTTGTTGTTGGTGATGAAGTACTTCTTATTCAAATGAAAGGTGCTGATATAAGTTGGTCTCAGGATACTACATTTGGGGACATTATAACTTATGGTAGTACAGGTTTCCATGAAGTACTTTCTATCGCAGCTATAGATGCCGTAACCAAGCTCATAACATTCGCTAATACGATAGGAGGAAATTATTCTGTTGATGGAAAGGTACAGCTTGTCAAAAAGTTTATATCCCCTGGAAATTATAATGTTCCTGTCGGAGGGATTTCATGCGCCCCATGGGATGGAAATAAAGGTGGGGTTTTGTTTATGGAGGTAAACGGGACTTTGTCCCTTTCGGGAAGCATAGATGTTACAGGAATGGGCTTCAGAGGAGCGGTAAACCCTAACAGCAATCTAAATATTACCGAATGTGGAACAGGAGGACCTGCAGGTGATGAATTTGCGAATGGTATATTTTTTCTCGATGGTGCTAACCTTCAATGGGCAGGAAGAAAAGGTGAAGGTATAGCGGAGTTCAGAAATCCTCAATATGAACTTGGAACAGGTAACCTTGCGAATGGCGGTGGAGGTGGATTGAATCACAATGCTGGAGGGGGAGGAGGTTCTAATATGGGAGCAGGAGGAAGAGGAGGGAATTCCTATATAGGAATATCCAATGAAATTTGTGGTGTAATTTCGAATGGATCAGGTGGCATTGCTCTTGATAGAATGGGTGGTTTGCGCCTGTTTCTTGGCGGAGGTGGTGGTGCAGGACATGAGAATAACCACAGAGGAAACTCAGGTGGTGATGGAGGGGGGATCATTGTGATCAAGGCAGACAAGATTGAAGGTAATGGAAATAAAATTATCTCCGATGGTTTTATCGGATTCAACTATGATCTTATTCAGGGGGGAAATGGTGAAAATGATGGAGGTGGAGGAGGTGGAGCCGGTGGTTCTATTAAAATAGAATGTAATGATTTGGGTACCACAGCGCTTACTATTCAGGCTAGAGGCGGAAATGGGGGAAGCCTTACCGCACAGGAACATGGTCCAGGCGGAGGCGGTGGGGGAGGCCTTGTGTGTTTTAATGCCTCTTCAATTGCTAATCCGTTGGTAAAAGTAGTTTCAGAAGGAGGAAATCCTGGAATTACCATAACAGACTCTTCTGCGTATGGAGCGCAGGCAGGCTCGCCTGGTATAACTGGTTTTTCCTGTACTACTATTTCTTCTCAACCTCCGAAAGTTATTCTGTTTTCAGCTGGTAGTGATCAAACTCTTTGCAATCCTGGGGTAGCAGTTCTTGATACCAAACTGGAAAAGACAGGAACTACCTTTACCTGGTATAAAGACGGAGTGGAACTGACAGCAGAAAAAGATTCGGTATATACAACAAATGCTCCAGGTATATATGTGGTGAAAGTGACAACAGCCAATTGTTCTTCTACAGATACTGTAGTGATCAAAAAAATAGGAAATGAGGTGCCCGTAAATCAGTATTTCTGTGATAACGCTGGTCCTGCAACAGTAACGCTTGAAGTAGGGAATCCGGAAACAGCTGCTAAATATGGCTGGTTTTCCGAGCAGACTGGAGGTTCGCTTGTACACGTGGGAAACAGCTATACTGTAACGGGACTAACCAAGGATACAGTTTTCTATGTTGTAGATACTGTAAAAGTAACTACTGTTTTCGGGCCTACCGGAGCAGGAGCAGCTCAGGAGTATTATATTGCCGATGGAAGTAACAATGATATTACAATTCAGGAAGAATTAAGAAAGTTTAATGTTACAGCCCCTATAAAGCTCAAATCAGTAGAAGTAAGAGCAGCTTTGAATGCTGGTGGTTGCGGGTATAACAATACATTTACTAGAAGTATTACTATTCAGCTTTTTCAAAATGGAATTGCTACGGGACAAACTGCAACAGGCACAATACAATGTGATGTTCCGACAAAAGTTGTTTTGAATTTTGACATTCCTCCTGGAAATAATTACGAATTAAGAATTGAAGATATAGATAAAGCATTTTTTAAGATCAGCGATGAAGAAGAAGGGTATTCTATTCCTGTTGTAATGACCATACTTCCAAATCAGAAGAAATCAGGAGCATTCTTTAACTGGGAGATAGAATACGGTGCTCCATGCGGAAGAATGCCAATCTGGGCTAAAAAGAGCTGTCCGCTTCCTTTGATGCTCTTATCATTTAGAGGTGTTAGTCTGGATGGTAAATCAAATCTTTATTGGTCTACAGCATTAGAGAAAAATGTTGAAGGTTTTATAATTGAAAGCAGTAGTGATGGATTCTATTTTGAATCCAAAGGGTTTGTATCGGCTAGTGGTCTTGGTCATTACCAATTTCAGGATGCGAATTGGGAAAAAAGTCTTTATTACAGACTTAAAATCGTAGATAAAGATGGTTCTTTTGCATACAGTCCTATCATACATCTGAAGGGCGGTAATGAAAAGTTTTTTAACCTTTTTCCAAATCCTGCTTTTGAAGTGTTGTACCTTCAAATTGTGACTTCCGAAAAATCATCTGTGCTGGTTGAATTAACAGATGTTGTAGGAAAACAAATTTTAACAAAAGAGCAAAGTTTTGAAAAAGGAGTTAATACACTTTCCTTTAACATAACCTCATTACCAACCGGAGTTTACTTCCTGAGCATATTAACGCAAGAAGGGATTGAGGTAAGAAAGTTTGAGAAGAGATAAAAAAAATCTATGAAAGTGGAATTAACCTTGAAGATTTAAGAATAGATATTTCTTGATAACAAGCGTCTCCCCTTGATCTGAATGTTTAAATATCTAACAATTAAGTTGACTTAATAAAAGAAGAAAAGTAAAAACTTTCTTCTTTTATTAATGAGCTTTATTCTGCAAATCTTCTGAATATTGCAATAGCATTATGCCCTCCAAAACCAAAGGTATTGCTCATAGCCACTTCTACATTGCTTGGTTTATACTTACCTGTTATAATTTCTACGTCCGATGATAGATTAATTTCAGAAAGATCATTTGTATTGATAGTCGGAGGAATAATATTTTCCTCAATACTTTTAATTGCTATGATAGCTTCCACGGCTCCAGCGGCTCCGAGCAAATGACCCGTCATTGATTTGGTAGCACTTATATTTATCTTTTGTCCATTGAATAATCTGTCAATTGCTGCAAGTTCGCTCGGATCTCCCAGTGGTGTAGAGGTCGCATGGCAATTAATGTAATCCACTTCTGAAGGTGAAATGCGTGCGTCTTCCAAAGCATCCTTCATGGCAAGGTAAGCACCGATTCCTTCCGGATGAGTAGCTGTAATATGATAAGCGTCCGCTGCAAGTCCACCTCCAATGATTTCTGCATAGATTCTGGCCCCTCGCGATTTCGCATGTTCCAGTTCTTCAAGAATCAGGGTGCCACTGCCTTCTCCGAGTACAAAGCCATCTCTTGTTTTATCAAAAGGTCTGGAGGCCTTTGAAAATTCTTCATTATTTTCAGATAAAGCTTTCATCGCATTAAAACCACCGATACCTGCGTCAATAATGGGAGCTTCAGAACCGCCGGCTATAATGATATTTGCTTTTCCTAACCTCAAGTAGTTAAAGGCATCGATGATTGCATTTGTTGATGAAGCACAGGCAGAGACTGTTCCGAAATTTATCCCACGCAAACCAAACTTTATGGATATATACCCCGGCACGATATCCGAAATCATTTTGGTGATGAAAAAGGGGTTAAACTTAGGTAATTTGCTTTGAGCATATGCCAGCACTTCTTCCTGAAAAGTGACAAAGCCACCAATTCCTGAAGACCATATTACACCTACTTTGTCTTTATTGATTGTGTCAAAGCTGATTCCTGCATCTTTTATAGCTTCCTCTGTACTGGCAATTCCATATTGACAAAACAGGTCCATTTTACGGGATTCTTTTTTATCAAGAAAATCCAAAGGATTAAAGTTCTTTACTTCACAGGCAAATTTTGTCTTGAAGTGCGTGGTGTCAAATCTTGAAATATGGTTAGCTCCGCTTATACCTTGCTTTACCGAATTCCAAAAATCGTGGATAGAATTACCGATTGGAGTAATCGCTCCCATACCTGTTACTACAACTCGCTTCATATGAGTGGATTTTAATTTAAATTGTAAATTATACTTATTAGTAAGTAAGTATGTTTTGTAAATTTTTTTTATTGTCGGTTTAGTTCATTAATAATTGCATTTTTAACACTTTTGAAACTTGCCGGCCCCAATATTTTGGCCATTTGAGCTGCTGCCATAATGGAAGTGATGATGAGCAAAGCCCTGGTTCGGGGATCTCCTTTAAATGTCAGACTTCCTTTCTTAAGTCCTTCTTCCATAACGGCTGATAACCAGTCTCCGACAATGCCTACGAATACAGTAAGTTTCTGCTGGATTTTTTCATCAATAGTATCCCAGTCTGTAGCAAGTGTTCCTACAAGACAGACTTTATTATTTGTCTGAATCTGCTCATATATATTGAGAAATGCTTCTACTTTCTCAGGTTCGGAAAGAGGGTTTACAGCTTTTATAAAATGATCAATTTTCTGAATATGGAGATCTATAACAGCAACCCCAAGGTCGGATTTGGAAGGAAAGTGATAATGTATGGCAGCATTTTTTACAGATAAGACCTTTGATATGTCATTGTAGCTGAATGCATTATAACCTCTTTTTCTGATCAGGTCATCTGCAATATTTATAATAGACTCTTTAGTGGAAGTCATTTTATTGGTTTTGTTATTACAAATATACTACTTACTAGTAAGTAAGTGGCAATAAGATCTAAATATTTTTTAAATAATAATTTAGAGAAAGATGAGTAATATTTATGTATTGCCAGTGCCTCTTTACCTGCAAGTGTATTGCAACCTTTAAACCTTTGATAATCTTTACAATGGTTGATCAAAACATTAAAGGGAAAAAGAATTAAATGTGCTGTTAGGCAGCTTTAATTCATATATTTTAAATTAACATAATCGATATATTACTTTGTAACAACTTCCCGGAATATTGATTAAAAGAATCATACATCTGTAGTTGGAAAATCAAATTAATATTTCCGACCTTTAGGCCGAGTTTAGTTTAGCATGTCTGAAAGCATAAATAAAGTAGGTACAAAAGAAAGTTTTTCTGATCCCGAATCTTTTGAAAGGATTTTCAGAACATACTACGCTCAGCTTTGTCGCTCTGTTTATAGAATAGTCCAGGATAAAGACGCAAGTGAAGATATTGTGCAGGAGGTCTTTATGAAAATCTGGACCAAAAAGGATGAACTCTCCATTCATCTTACAATAAAATCTTATCTCTTTGCTGCAGCCTACAACAGCTCATTTAATTATTTAAAACAGCAGAAAAAATTTTCGGATACGGAAGAGGAAACCTGGATTAATATTGCCGGCAGTGATAGAGCAGACCAATCTCTTCATTCAGGGGAGCTTGACGAGCATATCAATCAGGCGATCAATAGTTTGCCTCCGGCCTGCCGTTCTGTTTTCATATTAAGCAGGTACGAAGAACTTAGCTATAAAGAAATTGCTGAAACTTTACAGATTTCAGTTAAAACGGTTGAAAATCAAATGGTAAAAGCTTTGAAAGTCCTCAGGGAAAAATTAGCTCCTTTTCTGAAAGATGCTATCCTGGCTTTGATTTTTGTGCTAAATATTTTCTAAAAAAATTTAAGTTAGCGTAGGGGTAATTTAAAATTCAATTGTCATAGTATCAGATTGGCCAATTAATTAAAGATGGAAAGAGAACATCAGGAACTTATTCTTAAGCACTTAAGGAAAGAATCTTCGGGTTTCGAAGAACAATTGCTTTCCGAATGGCTGCAGGAAAATCCTTCTAACAGAAAGGAATTTGAAGAGTATGTCCGGACGTGGGATTTTTCCGCTAGAGCCACTGTTGACTTTGAACCCAATGTTGACGCTGCCTGGATGAAGTTTAAAGCAAAGGCCGGTTTTGAGCCTCAGCAGACAGCTCCGCAGAAAGAAGTAAAAGTCGTCAAGCTCTTCGATTATAACCTTATTTTGAAAGCTGCAGCAGTTTTATTGGTATTTGCCGGCATTAGCTATGTATCAATGAAGTTGTTTAATCAAAAGGAGATACAACAAATTTCTTTTGAAGCAGGAAATGAAAAAAGGGAACTACAACTTCCAGACAGCAGCAAAGTGTGGCTGAATGCGCACAGTAAAATTTCTTATGCCGACGATTTTAAAGGCGATATGAGAAAGGTAAAACTTGAAGGAGAAGCCTTCTTTGAAGTAAAGCGAAACGTTGAAAAACCATTCAGTGTAGAGGGATTATCATCTGTCACTCAGGTACTGGGTACTTCATTTAATGTTAAAGCAATAGCAGGTCAGGCCGATGAAGTAGAGGTCGTTACCGGCAAAGTCTCTTTCGCATTGAAAAATAACGAAAACAGGAAAGTCATTTTGACTCCTGGGATGAAAGGCAGAGTAGATAACAATAATGTTGTTTCAGACAAAATTGATAATCCGAATTTCCTGGCATGGAAACAAGATAAGCTCGTCTTTGAAAACAGTACTCTTGAAGAAGTAGCATCTGCTGTTGAATCTTATTTCGGGACAAAAGTGGAATTTGCGAATCCGGAACTTGGCAATTGCAGATTTACTGGAACTTTTGAAAAACCTAAATTGCAGGAAGTACTGGATGTAGTTTCTGAATCAATGAGTCTAAGTTCTAAAAGGGAGGCTAATGGCTTTATCCTGGAGGGGTCAGGTTGTCAGTAAACAATCAACAAAGCATGTTAACTACTTGTTTTGGTTAATGTCGCGCAGTTAAAAAATCATTTAATTTATTAATTCATTTCACTAATGAGGCTTATTCAAATCCTTATCATACTATTACTTTGTCTTAACTTTTCCTTACAGGCGCAGTCATCGCTAGATACAAAGGTTACGCTTAAGATGAAGGCCAAGCAAAGCGAAATTCTGAAAACCATTACCGAAAAATATGGAATCAGGTTTTCTTATTCGAATAACATGGTTTCGCTTGACAAAGATGTGTCTTTGAATGTTCAGGGTAAATCTCTAAAAGAAGTTCTGGACCTTCTCTTTACTGACCATAATGTAAATTATT
Organism: Sporocytophaga myxococcoides; assembly: GCF_000775915.1. Classification (NCBI taxonomy): domain Bacteria; kingdom Pseudomonadati; phylum Bacteroidota; class Cytophagia; order Cytophagales; family Cytophagaceae; genus Sporocytophaga; species Sporocytophaga myxococcoides. The sequence continues at coordinate 501,382 of NZ_BBLT01000004.1, read as the reverse complement.
CTGTAGTTGGAAATCAGATTGTGCTGAAGAAAAAAGCTGTAAAGAAAACTGCTGACGCCTCTGCTGATTCAAGAAAGGGCGCTTCTTCATTCGTGATCGTGGAAAATGCGAATTCTATTACCCTTAATAGTGTATCTAATGAAAAGGAAGAAGAAATATCGGAAGATGACTTTGAGGAGGTACAATCGGATAGCAGTGACAAACTTGAAGAAACCCTTATGGTATCTTCGGACACAACTGTAAAGGCTCCCGTATTGAAAGCTAAGAAACCTAAGGGAGATGATGTTGTAAGTCTTCGGAAGCAATATTTATTGGAGAAAAGACGATTGAGAGATGAATATTTGACCAAAATGGACAGCTTGACTTCAAGGGGAAATAAGGAAACAAAAGAGGACTTTAAAAGCAGCTTTAAAACGATTTCTCAGAAACTTAGGGAAGAGTTAAACGAAATTGCTGATAGTATAGAAAACAGGGCGCCAGTAGGCGTGTGGAAGCGCTTACAAAAGTTTGACAATACTTCTGATTCTCTCTCTGGTAAAGAGGGTCAGAATTCTGACTCTGCAACTTATACGACGGTGCCGCTTTCAGTAACCTTTGTTCCTCCAATGGGTACCAATGGTATGCAGGGTCCGAAAATTGTAAACAAAACTTCATTAAATATCCTGGCAGGTACTTCCAGGGGATTAGATGGATTTGAAATTGGAGCTCTTGTAAATGTTGAAAAAGAATTTGTCAATGGAGTTCAGATTGCCGGTTTGTCAAACATCGTGGGAAAGAATGTTAATGGAGTTCAGATTGCTGGCCTTACCAATTCATCTTCCGGATATGCTGAAGGGGTGCAGGTAAGTGGTCTTACGAATGTAGTCAAAGACAGCATGTATTGCTTTCAGTTTGCTGGACTGGTAAACAGTTCGGGAGGAAATAGCCTTGGGGGACAATTTTCCGGTTTAGTGAATTTTAGTAACGGGTACATGTATGGTCCCCAGTGTGCAGGATTAGCAAACGTTGCCAATGGCATGATGACAGGACCTCAGTTGGCTGGCTTCATTAACGTTGCAAACGGAAGTCAGAAAGGTATTCAGAGCGCCGGATTCATGAATGTCGCAAAACATAATTCAGAAGGTTGTCAGCTGGCTGGCTTCATGAATACTACCGGTGATTTAAGAGGAGCACAGGCTGCTGGTTTCATCAATGTCGCAAAAAGAGTAAAAGGTGTTCAGATAGGGGTGATTAACATTGCTGATACTGTTGCTGGAGCTCAGATTGGTATTCTTAACATAGCAAAGAAAGGTTATCGCAGATTAGAGATCTGGGGCTCAGAAAGCTTATATGGAAATATCGCTTTCAAAATGGGAGGATCAAGGAGCTTTTATAACATCTTTGCAGTTGGCGCACAAATATATGATGGAGGCAAGTTAAGAACAGGCTATGGGATAGGATTTGGTTCAGAATTAAAGGCTAGTCAGACAATATGTGTAAATATAGATGCTATATCTTACAATATCAATGAAGACGGACTATGGACCAATAAGCTCAATTTACTGAATCAGCTTAGAGTAAATGTTGGGATAGCATTAGGAGAAAGAACTACAATCTTCTTTGGTCCTACTTTTAATGTAATGGTGTCTCAGATTTACAATGCTGATAAAAACGAATATGGCTCCAACATTGCTCCGTGGACAGTTTTCAATGAGACCTATGATGGTCGTGTTGATAAAGGACGCAAAGAGAATACGAATGTGAAAATGTGGCCAGGATTTAATGCCGGTATCAGATTTTGATTTTTAGGTACAACCAGTAAACTCAAGTAAAACATTTTAAAAAATTAAGACTATGAGACTAATTTTTAGCCTTATAATGGCTTTGCTATGCCTAAACTTTTCAGCAAGAGCACAACAGGTAACTCAGACAATAAGAGGAACCGTGAAAGATAAGCACCTTCAAACCCCGTTGCCAGGGGTAAATATAGTAATCACAAGTACAGATCCTCCAATGGGAACTGCAACTGATGAAAATGGTAAATTCAGATTTGATAATGTTCCTCTTGGAAGACATGAAATAAAGATAATGTATGCCGGATATAAAGAAGGTATCTCTGCAAATATCCTTGTTACATCGGGAAAAGAGGTTATCCTGAATATGGACATGGAAGAAGAAATTGAGAATGTAAAAGAAGTTGTTGTAGTCGGACAGAAAGATAAATCGCAAGCCAACAACCAGCTTGCAGTAGTTAGTGCAACGAACCTTCGTACAGAAGAAATTAACAGATTTGCCGGATCCAGGCAGGATCCCAGCAGAATGGCATCTAACTATGCCGGAGTTGCCGGTGGAGGAGATCAAAGGAATGACATCATTGTAAGAGGAAATTCTCCAATTGGAGTATTGTGGAGACTTGAGGGAGTTGATATTCCCAATCCAAACCACTTTACTTTTACAGGTAACAGCGGTGGTGCATTCAGTGTATTGAACAACAACCTGCTTGCAAATTCTGATTTCCTTACCGGTGCCTTTCCTGCAGAATATGGTAATAAAACTGCGGCTGTATTTGATGTGAAGCTGAGGAATGGAAATAATGAAAAGAGAGAACATACATTTCAGGTTGGACTGAATGGACTGGAGTTCGCTACAGAAGGTCCTATATCAAAGAAATCAGGAAGTTCATATTTGGCAAGCTACAGATTACTCTCTTTTGAGGCATTGAATAAAATCGGGGTAGGCTTTGGCGTAAACGGTGTACCACAGTTCCAGGATTTTGCCTTAAAAATTAATGTACCTACAAATAAAACCGGAACCTTCACATTGTGGGGGATTGGGGGGAAGAGCAAAATTTATATCAAAGATCCTGAAATGGAGATCGATCCTACAGATCCCTATAAGTTTACTACAGATAATTTTTCATCAGACATGTATGCTGCTGGTATTTCCAATTCACATAATATAACTCCTAAAACAACTGGTAAGGTAATAATTAGTGCCTCAGGAAGTCGAATCAAAGTGATAAGTTCAAAAATATACGATGTCAAACCTGAGTTTTTTGAATTTGATATGTCAAATTTAGAAGGACAGTACATTGCAAACTATACCATTACCCACAAGCTTAGCAGAAGAAATCTTGTAAAAGGAGGAATCATTTACAGAAGTATTTTCTACAACAACAACTCAAAGTATTTCGATGATTCTGACAGTTTATTTAAACAAGGATTACAGCAAAAGGGTAGTACAGAATTATTTCAGTCATTTGCACATTGGCAATTCAGAGTTACTGAAAAACTAACCTTAAATTCAGGATTGTACTATCAGCGCCTGACACTCAATGGCAGCCAGTCTTTGGAACCAAGATTATCTGCGACCTATATGGTTACAGAAAGGGACAGAATAAGCTTTGCAACAGGTCTTCATAGTCAGGCTCAGAACCTGTTTATTTATCAGTACAGATTCTATGATGAGAAAACAGGAAACTATAATCAGCCAAACAAGAATGTCGGATTAACCAAAAGTCTTCACTTGGTCGGAGGTTACCAAAGAGCTCTTAGTAAAAATCTGAAATTCAAAACAGAAGCTTATTACCAGCATATGTATAACGTGCCTGTCAGCATTTCCCATGAGAATGGTGCCGGAGTATATTCGATTTTAAATACCGGAGCGGAATATGGGTTCTATGTTCTTGACAGTACTGTAAACACAGGAAAAGGAAGAAACTACGGACTAGAGCTGACTTTGGAAAGGTACTTTAATAAAGATTTCTATTTCCTGACCAACTTGTCTATTTTAAAATCTGAATATCAGGGATCAGATGGAGTTTGGAGAAACTCGGCATTTAACATTGGGTATGTTGTAAATGCACTTGCCGGAAAGGAGTTCCATCTTGATGCAAATAATAAAAAGCTGATATCAGTTGATTTCAAAGTAACCGCCTCAGGAGGAAGAAGAATTATACCTGTAGATGTTCAAGCATCTCTACAAAAGGGTGAAGCAGTTTACGACTATAGCAGAGCATATGAAACTCAGTTAAAAGATTATTTTAGAACAGATTTGAAGATTTCATACCGACTTAACAAGGCAAAATCAAATCATAATTTCTTTATAGCTGCCGATAATCTGCTTAATACTCAAAACGTACTCACACAAGACTGGGATAATAAGGCGAAAGAAGTGAAAACTTATTATCAGCTTGGTTTATTCCCATATATGGGGTACAAGGTGCAGTTTTAAGTTATAAGTCTAAAGTTATAAGTCTAAAGTTATAAGTCTAAAGTAAAAAGTAAAAAGTAAAATTAAGGTTTAAAAGCCTGAAGACATGTCAGTATATTGAATTGTCTGCAGGCTTTTACGCATAAAGGAACTTATACTTTAAGTTTTTGCTTAAAATCATTAATATAGTATAATGAAATAAGGCGAAACTATCATGGATATGGCTACTTAAAAGTGCTATCCTTTAAATTTCTACTTTAAACTTTTAACTTTCAACTTATAACTTAATATGAATCTCAGGCAACAGATAAGGCAGGGGGAAAATGAAGTGCTTGATTTTAAACAAACCATTGGCAGTGTTCAAAAGATTGCCAAAACAATTGTAGCATTTGCTAATACAAAGGGAGGCAGGATAATGGTAGGGGTGAGGGATAATGGCAGTATCGCCGGCGCGAAGGCGGAGGAGGAACGGCACATGCTCGAAGGAGCGGCTTCTTTTTTTTGTAAACCGGAGATAAAAATAAATTTTACCGAAGAGGTCATTGATGGTAAAAGTATATTGATTGCAGAAGTTCCGGAGAGTGATGACAAACCTCATTATTCAAAAGGTGAAGATGGAAAATGGTGGGCTTATATCCGTGTCAAGGATCAGTGCCTGCTTGCTAGTAAGGTTATGCTGGATGTAATGAAAAGTGATACCAAAGGTTTTGACGCTCAGATTACAATTGGAAAAGCGGAGAAGATTATTTTGGAATATCTGGAACATAATGACAGAATAACTTTAAAGGCTTTTTGTAAAATAGCCAATATATCAAGGTGGAGAGCTAGCAGGATTCTGGTTAATCTTGTCCGGATGAAACTCATTAAAGTCCTTTCTCATGAAAAGGAAGATTATTATTCTTTATAAGGAACGAAGGTGAAAGTACTTTAGAGCAAAAATAAAAAAGAGGTTCGTTTAAACCTCTTTTTTGTTGGGGAATTATACAGCCACTTCTGGTTGAAAGAAGTTAAGAATTTATTTATATAATTTCATTTAGATTACTAGTCAATTGAAGGGCTTGCGCTTCGACAATAGGTCTTTTTAAATTGTTTAAAGCATTTTCAAGGGCAACTACTGTACTAATGGCGTCTTCTGAAGCCGAGAATATTATAAGCGGCCCGTTTTCATTCAATACTATTTTCAATTTTATTCCCGGGGTTTTCTCGTTGATTGATTTTACAAATGCTCCGGTTTGGGTTCTGTCTTTTAAATAAAACCCGATTCTGTTTCCGAATCCATTTCTCATATTAATAAATGCTGGTAAATAACTCTCAGAATTTGGCAAACCTGCATAAACGACTTTGGCAATATGGTCATTAGAGTTGAGATATTTAGCAATCTGTAATGCGTTCTCAGACCTTTGGGAAGCTTTTGAATAGATAGTTTCCAGTTTATGTATAAGACTTAAAGGATCATTGGGGATTTCGTATTTATTGTAATTTGATGCTGATTTTCTGAGAAGATCTATTAAGGTCACTTTTGAAGAAGCGCTTATGTTTTCAAGTCTGATCAAGCCATTGTCTAAAGTAAGGTAAGATATTTCTTCAGGGGAGGTTTTTATATTGAATTTTGACCAATCAGTATTTCCTTCAATAATAACTGCCTGAGGAGTGTTTGATGCGTTGTCGAAATATTCACCTGTACTTTCAATAACTATCGAAGCACCTTTGCTTAATGGTTTTATAAAATAACCAGCAACACCATGACTATTATCCACCACAACAGGTACGTTCTTTTCCTTCGCCACTGCAATGATTCTGGCAAAATCAGGAATGCTCAGATCATTTTCACCTATTGTTTCAAGAAATATGATCCCTGTTTTATTATCAATTAAACTTTTAAATGCCGGAAGACTATATTTTGATACTGTTTTAACCGCAATTCCCATAACCTGTAGCTTGGATTTTTCTTTTCCCTGGAAGGTAGATGGATTAACAGTTACTATATTTTGTCCTGCAGTTAGTAATGTTTTAAATAAAAGGAATTTGGCAGCATGAAGAGATTTCACCACTAAAGCATTTGTTCCACCTTCTAATGCTGCTATGCGTTGTTCAAAGAAAGTTACTTTGGGATTAGTGGTAGAATAATCCTGACCATATTCTTCAGCTTTTTCTGAAGGATTTAAATATTCCTCAAACAAATCAGAATTGTTTTCAGATAAAATGTATGGGTTGTTAAATGAGTTTTTCATGGCTATATCAGGATTAAATGATTACTTGATTTTATACTCTATTAAATCTATAGACTAAATTAGGTTATGGTGAAGTAAAATCCAAATCATTGAAGGAAAAAATTTTACTCCCAAATGCGGCTTTTGATTTAAGTATTTGAAATTCAGTTGTTTATTTAAAATGTGAAATTGGAAAAATGTTTGAAAAAAAGTTGAATACTGCAAAGTATACCATCAATAAAGCTTACTTTTAACATTTGAAGAAAACAAAACCGATAGTTTTACATTGAAATTACTGAATGAAAATATATACTTTAAACAGGGTTCAGATATTACCGGTTAAAATAGAGCGAGCCTGGGATTTCTTTACTTCTCCTCATAATCTTTCAAAAATTACTCCTACCTCATTGGATTTTAAGGTCTTGTCAAAAAACGATGGTCCTATACATCCCGGGATGATCATTCGTTATACAGTAACTCCGATATTAGGAATTCCTCTGAACTGGGTCACTGAAATAACCCATGTTGAGTATCAGCATTTATTTGTTGATGAACAACGGTTTGGCCCTTATGCTTTCTGGCATCATTTGCATAAGTTTAAAGAAGTGGAGGAAGGGGTTGAAATGGAGGATCTGGTACATTATGCTCTTCCGTTTGGTCTGCTAGGCGCTATCGCTCATGAACTCCTTGTAAAAAATAAATTGAATGACATATTTGATTTCAGAACTAAGGTGCTCAGAGAAATTTTCGGAGCTCCTTAATCAATAAATTCATTTTAAAGTCCGAATATTGACAGGCCAAACAATGTATAAGGCACTTTCTTATAATCAAATGAATCTGAAAAAAGCTCATTCCTTAGCGATTCTCCTAATATTCATGACTTTTGCAATATCTTCAAAAGGTCAGGAAAGCTTCAATAAAATTTCCGTTAGCAGTGGTTTAGTTGGGAGTACTTTAAAAGACAGAGTAATTTCTTCTTATGTCTACAAAAAGAAAAGTATTCCAGTAACAGGAGAATATTCTTATAAGGGATATAATTCTTTCCTTGGTGCTAGGTTATACTTTTTAAGCAGTAAACTTAAAACGGATGAGAATAAAGGTTTCTCTTATTCGGGCGATCTTGGGACTTTTATTCCTGATCAGGTTAAAGGCCTTACGCAAAGTCAGGTTAAATTTATGATGTTCCAGACCAGGGTATATTATCTTGGAAGAATACATTTTGATGACCGTTTCAGTCTCGGACTTGGTGGCTTTGCACAATTTGATGTCATCAACAAAAAATTTCTGGTTTTGGATTATGAAAATAAACTTAAAGACCGTTTCCTTTCTGTTGGTCCTCAGATTATGCCTGTTTATATTTCTGGTCAACACGAGTTTCAATATGCTCTTTCGGCATCAATTTTCAATACCGCTTCAAGAAAGTTAACTCCTGAAGAGGGCGAGGCTACTAAAGTTTCCGGGGCATCTTTATTCAAAAACTATTTTGGCCTTGAAAGCAGACTCACTTATAGTTATAGTATCTCCCAAAACATCGGATTCGACATTAACTATATCTTTTACTATTATCAATACAAGGAACCAAGAAAGGAGCAAATGGTCATTCAAAGCCTGACCTTAGGGCTTGCTATAATGTTCTAATATCCAAGTTATAAAAGCTAAAAAACTTATTCAGTGAAACTCATTCAAATAAAATATATTTATTCATTTCTGTTGTTGATTATATTTTTTTCGGCCTGTGAAAAAGCTTTGATAGAACCCAATAAAAGTTCCTCGGCAGAAAAAAACTTTGAAATCTTTTGGAACGATATCAATAATACATATCCCTTTTTCAGTTACGATAAGGTCGATTGGCAGTCTGTATACAATTCAAACAGACCCTTAGTAAATGCCTCAACAACAGACGATGAACTTTTTGAGATTTTTAAAAATATGCTGCGTCCTTTGCTTGATGGACATATTTCATTAAAAAAGCCTAACGGAGTAACCTGGGCAAATGAGAGGCATTATGAATATTCCTCTAATTTTAGTTCAAGTCTGGTGAGGGGCAGATATCTTAATAATAAGGTAAATTTTGTAACAGCTCCTGATTATTCAGATAAAAACAAAACAGATACTATCATAAGATACGGCTTTATAAACAACAATATTCTCTACTTTCATGTGGGCACATTTCTTACTAATCTTCCGGTCAGAGATACACTGAGAAATATAGTGAATAGAAATCCCCAACTGATTGGAGTGATTATGGATATGCGGAACAATGGGGGAGGTGTCCTTTCTTCTGCTCAAAAACTTGCCTCTTATTTTACAGGTACAACACAATTATATGGCTATCTCAAAAATAAAACAGGACCTCTCGATAATAATTTTTCAGATGCCTATGGACTCTATACTCAGGGAGATGGCCGTGGATCATTTGGCACTAAGCCAGTAGCCATTCTAACTAATCGTTATGACTTTAGTGCAACAGAGCACTTTGTAATGGCAACCAAAGATTTGCCTAATGTTACCTCTATAGGTGATACTACTGGTGGAGCCTTCAGCCCTATCATTCAAAGAAGTTTACCAAATGGAATTCAGTATACTGTTGTTTCCAGCATCACTACAGATAAGCATAATAATGTTTTTGAGAAAACCGGGTTGGCTCCGGAAATTTATAAAACACTTACTACTACAGATTTCCTTGCAGGAAAAGATCCGTTAATAGATGCAGCCATTAAGAATATAACAAAGTAAGCACTAATAAGCATCAGGCTTTGTTTTTAATGAAAGAATTATGAATTATTCGTTATGAACAGGGAAGATTTGAAAGAAGGGGTTTACGCAGGTTTGATTGCAGGTTTGTTTTTCCTTGTAATTCAAATGCTGTTAATGGCATTGTATCTGAAAACCAGTCCTTGGGTGCCACCAAGAATGATTTCTGCAATGATACTTGGAAAAGGAATTCTAAGTAATCGGGAATTTAATTTAGGAATAGTTTTGTTGGCCGGAATTATTCACTTTAGCGTCTCAATTCTCTATTCCCTTATTTTGGTTTTTCTTATTCGATTCCAGTCCCTGGTTACAGGAACTCTAATAGGTGTAGTTTTCGGACTCGTACTGTATTTTATACATTTCTACGGATTTGCCATGATTTTTCCCTGGTTTGCAGAAGGAAGAAATGTTGTAAATGCCTTTGCCCACATGGTTTTTGGAGGTGTTTCAGGATTTGTCTTTAAAGAACTTCAAATCAGTTACCATTCCAAAATGGAATCCTGAAATTTATCAAAGTGAGGTTATTGCCTATGAATAGTCTCACTTTGATTATTATCAATACAAGGAAGAAAAATCGAAAATCTACTTCCCTTATTTGGCTCACTTTTAACATCAATAGTACCCCCGACTTTATCAACAGAAGACTTTACTATATATAATCCTAGCCCTGATCCGGTAGATTTATCATGTCCTCTGTAAAACATTGTAAAAATTTTGTCTCTGATATCTTCACCTATACCAATACCATTATCTTCAATATCAATTCTTATACCATCAGCTTCATTACTCATGCTTATTGATATTCGAGGGGATTCCACAGACTGCTTGAAATCGATACTGTTTTCTATAAGATTATGGAGAATACTGGTTAATATGAATGGATCATAAAAAAAATCCTTAAAAGGAAGATTCTTATGAAATTCAATGTTAGATAGACCGGATTTATTTGTAAGACCATCAATGATTTCATTTACAAGATCTTCAGCAATAATGTGTTCTGGTTCCAATACTTTTTGTTTGATTTTTGCAAGATCAAGCAGGTTGGTTAAAGTATCGTTAAGTCGCTCTGTACGGTTCCTTATAAGTTTAATAAACTGCAATGTCTGATCTTCTTTGATTTCCATTTCGGCAACCATTGTCAGACCTATTATAGAAGCAAGAGGCCCTCTAAGGTCATGAGAAGCTTTATAGATATAAGCTTCAAGTTCTGCATTGGTTTTCTTTAGTTCGGATTCACTTTTTTTCAAAGCTTCTTCAAAATCTTTACGCTCTGTAATGTCTATCATCACGCCTTCCAATGAGCCGGAAAACCCACCGTTGTTAACTAGTCTTCCTTGTTCCCAAACCCACTTGATTTTGCCTTCTTTAGTAATAATCCTGTATTCCACAAGGTAATTGCCATCAGAATCTGTAGCACTTTGAACTTCTTCCCAGAGTCGTGCTCGATCGGCCGGATGTATAAGTTTCTGATATGAAAGTACATTGTTATAAAGAAGCTCATTTACTTCATATCCTGTGAGTTGTTTTACTCCATCACTAATGAATTCCATAGTCCAGTTTGGGTCGTTTTTGCATTTAAAAACAACACCTGGAATATTTGACATAATGCTTGAGAGCCGGTTTTGATTTTCAAGAAGCTGGTTTCTGACTTTTTCAAGTCCTGTAGTTTCTCTGGATATCATCAGCACACTGCATACTTCACCGGTGCTTGAAAATTCAGGTGTCAGTCTTATAGAAAATGAAATGATCCCCTGACGAGATTTGTAATCATTCTCAAACTCTAATGGGGTTTTTTCTTTTATTGAAGTACGCGCCTGCTTTTCGAAAATTTCATACTCCTGAGGATCCATCCCAAGTTCAAGGTAAGTTTTTCCAATAAAGGAAGATGGTTGGGATGAACTGATTTTTCCTATTGTTCTGTTGATATAAGTAATCTTCAAATCAAGATCGAGTCTTGCTATTATATCCGGAGAATTTTCAAGAAGTGTTTTTAGTTCCAGCTCATTTCTTAATCTGATGTTATCATTTTTGATTCTTTCAGTAATATCGATGCTAAGACCTACTATGGCCATAACTTCCTGGTTCTGTTTAACCGGTGTGATGATAGTGTAAAAGTGCTTTTCTTCCTGATTGATGAAAACGTTTTGTTCTCTCGTCACCGTTTCTCCTTTGCGTAATTTTTCAAAATCTGTTTTCCATTTTGTCGGAAACTCAGGAGATATGGTAAGATCTTTAAAATATTTTCCTTTCAGGTCACCAAAGTTTTGAATGGAGTGATTATTCTGTAAGATAAATTTCCCTTCAGCATCCAGAAGCCAATAGTCATACGGTGTGCTGTCAAAGGCAGTTTTTATAGTTTGTTCAAGCAGATCAAGTTGTTTTTTTACAGAATTACTCTCTGTAACCTCATTAATAATTACAAGCCCCCCTTCTACCTCTTCGCCACTTTTGATAGGAAAATATTTCGCGTCATAAGAAATATTCTGACCTAGTTCGCCCGAGATAAATATTCCGTTTTGAGAGATGGAATTTTTACCTTTAAGGGTCTCGAAAAACTTCTTTCCTGTTTCCTCCGGAAAAAGATGAGGAAGTACATCAAAAATAAATTTCCCTAAGCATTCTTCAGCCTTTTTGCCCGTCTTTTCCTCCATGGTTTTATTCCAGACCGTTAATTTTAATCCTGTATCAAAAGCTAATATTCCTTCGGAACTGCTTTTTATCAGAATCTGAAACATTTCTTGATTAAGATTCAGATTTTTTTCTTCGATCATATCAGGAAAACAATATGAATTTTTTAAATGATTAGGGCTATTAAAGGCTGAAAATAAAATATTTATTTAATTTCTTTTTACTTAGTTTTTATTATTTTGGTTTAACCTTGATAACAAGGCAGGACAGATAAGTGTTAGTTACTTAGAAAAGAATTGTCTTATGATGAATAAAAAAGTTATTTCCCTATTTCTTAATCCGTTTTTCTTCTTTTATTTATTATTAAACAATGTCAATGCCCAGACTTTTACAACAGAAAGCGGACATGCGGAATTTAAGGCAAAAGCTTCATTGAACAGTTATACAGGAAATTCAAACCAGCTCAAAGGAACAATTAATCTCAAGCAAAAAACTGTTTATTTCTCTGTCCCTTTTGAAAGTATAGATACAGGAATAAAAAAGCGAAATAAGCATATGAAGGAGTTGATTGAAACAGATAAATATCCCAATGCTGAATTTGAAGGAAAGATAATCTCAGATCTTAATGCAGAAAAAGATGGAAGTCAGAAAGTAACAGTCAAAGGCAATTTTAAAATGCATGGAGTATCAAGAGAAATAACAGTAGAAGGTTCTCTACGAAGAAATGGTGATAAACTGACAGCTGAAGCTGAGTGGAAGGTACTTATCACTGATTATAAAATTACTCCTCCGAAAATATTTGGAAATAAAGTACAAGATGAGCATACCATAATTATTAAAACTGATTTGGAAAAAAAAGATTAGCCTGTTATCAAAAGCGGATCGTATCAAATTTTCTGTCAATTTTATTTTTAATAAAAGCATTTTTTTTATGACATCTTTGTCAATGCTTATTTATATTATTGCACTATGATTGAGAAATGGAAAACACTGGCTTCTGAAATAGTATTTAACCATAAATGGTATAAACTGCGAAAGGATCTAGTTCAACTCCCTGATGGAAAAATTGTAGATGATTATTTTGTTAGTGTAAGACCAGAGGTAGTAATTATTTTTGCCCTTACTAAAAATAAAAAAGTTGTCCTTGTTAAGCAATATAAGCATGGGTCTGGTGAAATATTAATTGAGTTACCCGGAGGAATCTATGACCCTGAAACTGAAAGCCCGGAAGAAGCGGCTTTAAGGGAACTTAATGAAGAAACCGGATACTCTGGTAAAGTAGTAAAGATCGCAGAACTGATAGACAATCCAACGAAAGACACAAACAAGATTCATTTATATGGAGTAAAAAATGCTAATAAATCAGGAGATCAGCATCTTGATGAAACTGAGGCAATAGAAGTTCTTTTGGTATCGATTGAAGAGCTTAAAACAATGCTTTTTCAGGGAGAAATCAAAGTTTCAGGTTCTGTGGCAGGTGCAATGCTTGCTCTACATAAATTAAATATTGATTAAAAATTTTTAGATTGGCGCTTTTAACATTTTTTCTATTTGAAGGTTAAAACTTCTGCATACTTTATCTGAATAAAATAAAGCTAAAAAATCTGCAAGGTGGAACACTCTGATGTTTCATTCTGAAATCACACAGTGCATTGGTTGAGCCGGTGAAGTACGCCGCTCGTTTGGTCTAAATAAACATTTTAACATATAATATTATATGAAAATCGTAATGTTTTATCAATCCCTCATATCTGACTGGAATAACGGGAATGCGCATTTTTTAAGAGGAATAATTTCGGAGTTGAAATCCAGAGGGCATGATGTTAAATTATATGAACAGGATGGAAATACCTGTATACAGAATCTGGTATTAGAGCATGGGCAGAAAGCAGTTAAAGAGTTTTATTCTTTTTATCCTGACTTAAGTACCAACTTTTATAATCCCTTAAAATTAAACCTGGATAGTATTTTAAAGGAAGCTGATCTTGTAATAGCCCATGAGGCAAACGATCCTGAAATGATAGCAAGAATAGGTGAAGTAAAAAGTAAACATAAATTCAAACTTTTATTCCATGTTACCAATCACAGGGTTGTAACCGACAAGGAAGCCATAGAAAAATATAATCTAAGTAATGTAGATGGAGTGCTGGCACTTGGTGATGTTATAAAAAATATTTTTCTCATAGAGGGTTGGGCCAAAAGAGCCTGGGCATGGCATGAAGCAGCTGATACCCGGATGTTTTATCCGAGAAGTAAATCTTACGAAGGAGATCTTGTCTGGATCGGAAATTATGATGAAGAAAGAAGTGTTGAACTACAAGAGTTTTTGATCAATCCAGTAAAAGAACTGCAGCTAAAAGCTAAAGTTTATGGAGTAAGATTTCCGGAAAGTGTTATCAAAGCTTTTAAAGATGCAGGCATAGAATATGGAGGATGGCTGCCGAATTTTAAAGTGCCTGATGTATTTGCCAAATTTAGGGTTACAGTTCACATACCGCGCAGACCTTATGTACAGCTATTACCTGGTATTCCTACGATTAGACCTTTTGAGGCACTCGCTTGTGGTATTCCTTTGATTAGTGCACCATGGAGTGATTGTGAAAACCTGTTTTCACCAGGGAAGGATTACCTGGTAGCCAGAACAGGAAAACAAATGGTGTTACATCTTGCAGCTGTGTTGAACACAAGTATTAATGAAGCGCTTTCTATTTCAGGGTTGAGAGCGATTAATAAAAAGCACACTTGTTTTCACAGGGTAAACGAACTTGAAAAAATTTGCGAGGAGATAGGAATTGATAGATCCAGATTTTCATCTAGCAGACAAGAGATATATGTTGCTAAATAAATTGTTCTTGTTTTAATTGTTTAATTGTGAGAGAGCCTTTGTAAAGAAGGCTTTCTTTTTTTTAAGATCTTTATACCCAATATATTTTGTAATAGAATTGAAGTATAAGGGATGATAAAACTTTTTCTTTGAAAGCTTTAAACAATCAAGGATCATGACTGGTTAGTTGTTTGAAAAGAGAAAACTCCAAACAAAACATGAAAAAAATAATGATTTTTGCAGGTTGCCTAAGTATAATATTATATACTACGGCATGTAATTCAGGTAATGAAAAACAAACTGCCGAAGTGAAGCAGGCTGCCATTGAACCTAAAAAAGTGGTGGAAGTGACCGTAATGGACTCTAAAGAGTTTGTTGAGAAAGCTGCTAAAGGCGGAATGGCTGAAGTGGAAATGGGCAAACTAGCAGTTAAAAATGCCAAAGATAAGGAAGTTAAAAACTTCGCTCAGATGATGGTAGATGATCATACCAAGGCCAATAATGAGCTGAAGAAGATAGCTACCAAACAAAATATTACAGTGCCAACCTCTGTTGGAGAAGAGAATACCATGATGCTAAATGATCTGAAAAAGAAGACAGGTGCAGAGTTTGATAAAGCATATATCAAGCATATGGTAGATGGACATAAAAAAATGCTGGATCTTTTTGAGAAGGCATCTACAGAACTTAAAGATACTGAGCTGAAGAACTATGCTGCTACTAATGTTAAAACGATTCAGATGCATTATGATAAAGCTACTGCTTTAGAATCAAAGCTTAATGCGACAAGCAGCTCCAAAATGAACAAGATGGATGATAAAATGAACTCAGGTTCAATGAAGAGTCATTAACAAGTTTAGATTTACTTTTCTTAAAAACCTGTATTTTTTTAATACAGGTTTTTTTATTTGGGAAAATCACATTTTTTTTTAACCTCTTCGTATTCATCCTCAGTAATTGAAATAAAATGTCCCTGATTGTTTTCAGTCAAATCTCTGATATAATTTCTCTCCGGAAGCTGTGTAGCTTCAATTGTGTAAAACAGATATTTTTTACCTATTCGTTTAATCTCTTCAAAGTACTCATAAGAAGATATTTTATAATAAGTATTGTTATTTCCAGTCTTCTTGAATAAAGGAAAATTTACCATTATGATTCAATATTATTTAGCAATAAATTTACCTGTAAAAGGTTATTTTAGGTATAATTTAGTTTATGAGTATTGTTTTTGAAAAAGACAAAAAACAGAATTTAAACTTTGTTCTCTTTATTATCCTGATAGGATTTCTAACTTATTGGAGTTATGCTCCTGTTCTGAATAATAAATTTACAAATTGGGACGATCCTAATTATGTTACTGAGAGTCCATATATAAACCTTATAGAGAGGGGAGATTATAAACCCTATTTTACAGAAAATCATATGGGCAATTACCATCCATTTTCTCTGATTTCTCTGTCATTAGATTATCAATTAGATAAATATAATCCTTTACCCTATCACAGAACAAATCTTATTCTACATATTTTAAATTCTTTTTTGGTATTTCTGTTGATATACAGGTTGCTTGGAAATAGTTATACTGCATTTTTTACTGCATTATTATTTGGAGTTCATCCGATACATGCAGAATCTGTAGCCTGGATAGCCGAAAGAAAAGATGTACTGTTCACTTTCTTCTTCCTTATTTCATTATGGTTTTATGCAGGATTCGCTAAAGACAAGAATTATGTTTATTACGGACTTTCCCTGGTCTTGTTTATTTTTAGTCTGTTGTCAAAGGGAATGGCAGTTTCTCTTGCACCTACTCTGGTTTTGGTAGATTATTTTTATGAAAGGAATATAAAATCAACACGAGTAATTTTAGAGAAGGTTCCATTTTTTCTACTTGCTCTGTTTTTTGGCATTTTAGCTGTTTATGCCCAAAGTTTAGGTCCCGATACAGAAGGGATTCCTGATTATAACTTATTTAAGCGTTTGGTTTTTGCAGGATATGGATGCTCTCAATATGTTCTAAAACTTTTGTGGCCATATGATCTGGTTGCTTTTTATCCATATCCCAGAGCAGAGATACCATTTTACTACTATATTGCTTCTATTGCTGTCACAGTCTTTTTTACATGTCTAGTTATTTTCTTTAGAACTAATAAAATAATAATATTCTCTGTCTTTTTCTTTATACTGAATATTTTACTGGTACTTCAAATTCTTCCTGTAGGTAAGGCTCTTATGGCTGACCGTTATGCATATCTTCCTTCTATTGGATTTTTTCTTTTGCTGGTATTTGCTACTGAAAGAGCTCTGAGTTTCAAGAAGGGATACCTGGTTGCAGGTGGAATATTATCCTTTTATATTCTGTGTCTTGGAGTTTATAATTATAAACAAGTACAAGTTTGGAAAGACAGTGTTTCATTGTGGAACTATGCAATAGACCATATCCCTTCTGATGTGGCTTATAATAACAGAGGTGTTGAGTTTAACAGAAGCGGGGAGTACAACCAGGCGATTGAAGATTTTAACAAAGCACTGGAGTTCAATCCAAGTCACAAGGAAGCTTATAATAATCTTGGTGTAGCCCTTGCAAATCTTGGCAAAAATAAGGAAGCAATATCAGCTTATGATAATGCTTTAAAAATTCAACCGAACTATGTTAATGCACTTTATAACAGAGGAAATTCTTACGCAAAGCTCAACAAAGCAAAAATAGCTTTAAAAGACTATGATCAGGTACTAAAACTTGATCCTAAGTATTTATCTGTTTACAATAACAGGGGACTTGTCCTTAAAAGTCTAGGCAGACTAAACGATGCATTGAATGATTTTGATAAAGCTATCCTTCTTGACCCTTTTAACGCAGATGCTTACAGCAACAGAAGCTTGATTAAATATGCATTGAATGATATAAATGGGGCAATGGAAGACAATCAAAAAGCTATATCCATTAACCCTAATGTGACTGCTTCATACCTTCATAGCGGAATTGCAAAATGCAGGGTTAATGATTTTAAAGGTGCATTGGAAGATTTTGATAAGGCAATTGCTATTAACCCTTCTGATAAAGAAGTTTATCTTAACAGAGGTATCACATATTATCACATTCAGTCTTTAGACTTTGCTCTTAAGGATTACAATAAAGCTATTGAGCTGGATTCTTCATATGGTGAGGCATTATTGAATAGGGGAATATTAAAGGCTAATACAGGAAATATAAATGGTGCATTAAAAGATTATGCTAAAGCAATTGTATTTATTCCCGATAATCCTTTAGTATATGGCAATCGTGCCATCCTTAGATTTGCATCAAATGATTTTAAGGGTGTTATAGAAGACCTAAATAAAGCTATACTTCTTGATTCTGCTTATGCAGATGCTTATTGTAACAGAGGTCTTGCTAAGGCTAATCAGGGAGATAAGGAGGGGGCGATGAAAGATTATAACAAAGCTTTGGAGTTGAATAAATCTTTCGGACTGGCATACAACAACAGAGGTGTGTTACGCTATCAATCAGGAGACAAGAAGGGTGGATGTGAAGACTGGCATGAAGCACTTAAACTTAATTTTGAGGGTAGTAAAGCATTTATTCAGGCATACTGCAAATAGGTGGGAAAATTGGGTTCAAAAGTGAAATCAGTAACTACTTATTTTCTCTTTTATGAATTTAGAAAATAAGTAACGAACTCTAAAATCAATGTTTTGGCTGCTGGTTGAAGTTCTATAGAATTTGTGGCAAGATGAGAGGAGAAATCTGCGAGTAATTCATCTATCCGAAGAAGCTGATCTTTTCTTTCCAGATTTTTGTGAAAAGAAATATATTCAATGAAAAGATTTAATCTTAATACTTCCGTAGATTTTGGAATATCATCTGTATCTGCCTTTAAGTCCAGAAACTTTAATATCGCATCTTCCAGCTCTTGCTGAAAGAATTCATAAGGGGGCATATCGTCCAGAGATGAAGACATATCGTTATCAGGATATTTTATTTCTTTTCAGGTCTGATAATTTCAAATTCAACCCTTCTGTTGATTCTTTTATCTTCATCAGTCTTTTCTTCTATAATTGGCTTCTGGTTTCCGAAACCTAGCGCTTCAATTCGGTCAGGCTCAATTTGCCCTTTGGCAATGATATAGTCTTTGATAGCCTGAGCCCTTTTCTGAGATAATTTCAAATTTAGGTCAGAGTTTCCATCAGAGTCAGTATGGCCGGAAATTCTAAGCTTAAGAGTAGGATTGTCCAGGAGAAAATTTACAACCTTATCAAGATCAGGCCCCATTTCTGTAAGTATTTTGGAACTTCCTCCTTCAAACTCAATAGAGGCAAATTTCCATTTGTTATATTTCAGCCCTGGCGTATGAAGGTTTAAAGTGGTATCGCCATCCAAGTGGAATTTTTGCTCCACTCTAAAGAAATCTTCACCCTGAATCACCAGCAAGTAATCATTGTTATCGATCAGATCAAATTCAAATGATCCATCAGGCCTCATAAACTTTGGTGCTACTTCAATCCCATTTGTCAAATCGATAATAGAAACAATTCCTTTATAAGGATTACCTGTGGTAGTATCAATTAGAGATCCTGAAAATTTAATATTGGCAGTGGGCTGTGCTTCCATCGGAAGAGGAAAGCTGTATAGATCCAGATTCTTGGGGTCTATTACTTCAGTCTTAGCATAAAACAGATCTTTGGACTTTGGGTCAATTGTAAAATAATATTCTTCTCCTTGTCCATTTACAAGCGGACCTATGTTTTTAGGTTCACTCCATCTTCCGTTTTTCTTTACGGATTTATAAATATCCATTGTACGGAAGCTGTAATCTGTAGAATCAAGATCGCCGAAATTCAGCAGCTGACCATTTGAACTAAAATAAAATACATCGTGAGCAGCATGGTAAAAAGGGCTTACCTCGTTGCCTCTGGTATTGAATATTGGTCCCATATTCTGCGCAGGTGCCCAGCCTTTGGGAGTCTTATAGGTATAGTAAATGTCAGAAAGTCCAAATCCACCGATTCTATCAGATGCAAAGTAAAGTGTATCTTCAGTATGTGATAGGGTAGGATGCGAATCCCATGAAACACTGTTCACTTGTGGCCCAAGATTTTCAGGTACTGTCCATGTAGAATCCTTAAAGTAGCTGACATAGATATCACAGCTTCCCATACAGTCTCTACAGTCGTATTTATATTCTTCTACAATGCACCTGCTGAAGAAAAGCGTTTTGCCATCTCTGCTGAGGTAAGCAGAACCTTCATTACAATGAGAATTTATGACATTGGAAAAAGGATAAGATTCATCCCAGAAACCATCATAATTTTTGCTTACATACAATTCTTCATTTTCTCTGAAAGACAATTTTGTGGCACTCAGCTCCTTTTTTCTTTTTGTAAATACAAGTAAATCCTGCTCTGCATGGTAGCTTGGACCATAATCTGGGAATTTATTGTCATTCACAAGCTCTCCCATGTTAAGAAATACACTTTTTGGAGGTCTCAGTGTATCAATGGCTTTTCTATATTCCACAAGATCATAATAATACTGAAGCGGAACATAATATTCCTTTTTGTCAGTATTCAATGTGTCATAATGCAGTAATATTTTTCTGAGTTCTTTACCTCTATGGTGTTTGAGGATGATACGATAAAGGGATTTAGCTTTATGCACACTGCCGAAATGTTCATACAGCTGAGCTAGTTTCCACAGTAATACAGGATTTTGAGAGAAATTATCTATTCCGAAATTGCTTACATAGTTTTCAAGGACAGGAAGTAATGCCGCATAGTTTTTCTGGTCCTCTAGTTTCCGGATCAAAGCCAATTGCTTAGGATCTTGATAGAAGGGGATTTTGTTGAGATTTTTAAATTCAATGGAGAAATTTTCATCAATGGTTTTCAAAGAATCAGGATTTCCCAAAGAAATATCTCTTGTAGTATAATTTTTTTTATTTCTCTGTGCTGTAGCAGTTTGAAAACTAAAAAAAATAAACTGGGTTATGATTATGATTAATAAAATATGAGACCTCATTAAGCGCTTCAAAATAAATTCTGCCTCAGACACTAACGACAAAGTACATGATATATGATATAAAAATCAAGTTTGAAAACGAAATAATTGGCACGAGGGTTGTAAACATTTAATTCTGCATATTATTTTGCGAAAAACTAATAACTTGTGCCATCTTGGCAACAAAATCGTAAAAAGGGAAGGGATAGAAAATGAATAATAAAAAGAAGGAGAGCATATCAATTTTTTTACCTAAGTTTTTAGAAGGTGATACCGGGGAAATGATACCCCTCTTATCTCCTGAGGAAGAAGAGGAACTGAATAAAGAAGGAACACCTGATGAATTACCTATACTACCTGTCAGAAATACAGTATTGTTTCCCGGTGTTGTGATCCCGATTACGGTTGGAAGACAAAAATCGATAAGACTCGTAAAAAAAGCCTACAAAGGTAATAGAATCATTGGTGTTGTAGCTCAGGAAAATGCTACTACTGAAGAACCTCAAATACAAGATCTTTATAAAGTTGGAACTGTTGCGAAAATCCTGAAAATGCTGGTCATGCCAGATGGCAATACTACTATTATCATACAGGGGATGAAGAGGTTTCAGATAGAGGATGTATTTCAGCAAAATCCATTTATTATTGCCAAAGTCAAAATTCTTGAAGAAAACTTTCCTGATATCAAAAAGAAGGAAGTAAAAGCACTTCTTCAGTCACTTAAAGATTCCGCAAACAAAATTTTAAAGCTAAATCCTGAAATTCCTCAGGATGCGCAGATAGCTCTGAATAATATTGAAAGTCCCTCTTTCCTTACTCATTTTCTTTCTTCGAATATCAATACAGAGGTAAAGGAGAAGCAAAATCTGCTGGAGATCAATGATGGTCTGAAAAGAGCAACACTTTTGCTGGAGTACATGATGAAGGAGATACAGATGCTTGAACTGAAGCAGGAAATACAAAGCAAAGTTCACTCTGATATTGATCAGCAGCAAAGAGATTATTATCTGCGTCAGCAAATTAAAGTATTACAGGATGAACTTGGATACGAATCGTCTGATCAGGATATTGAAAACCTGAAAAAGAAGGTAGAAAACAAACAGTGGCCTGAGGCTGTAGCTAAGCATTTCCACAAGGAACTTGAGAAAATTGAGCGCATGAATCCTATGGCGTCCGAATATCCTCTTTCCATGAACTATGTGGAATTTCTTGCAGAACTACCCTGGAGTGAATACAGCAAAGACAATTTCAATCTTAAAAGAGCCAAGAAAATCCTTGATGAGGACCATTTTGGATTAGAAAAGGTAAAGGAAAGGATTATTGAATATCTGGCAGTTCTGAAGTTGAAGAACAACATGAAAGCACCAATCCTTTGCTTATACGGCCCTCCAGGTGTTGGAAAAACTTCTTTAGGGAAGTCCATTGCTAAAGCTTTGAACCGAAAGTATGTCAGAATGTCATTAGGTGGTGTTAAAGATGAGGCAGAAATTCGTGGCCATAGAAAAACTTATGTCGGTGCAATGCCTGGCAGAATTATCTACAATATTAAAAAAGTACAGAGCTCTAACCCTGTATTTATTCTTGATGAAATAGATAAAATCGGTTCGGATTTCAGAGGAGATCCTTCTTCTGCTTTGTTGGAAGTACTTGATCCTGAGCAGAATTCTACATTTGTAGATAATTATCTTGAAGTAGAATATGATCTTTCAAAAATCTTATTTATTGCCACCGCAAATTCTCTTGATACTATTCATCCTGCTCTTCTGGACAGAATGGAAATCATCGAGATCAATGGATATACTCTTGAGGAAAAGGCTCATATTGCCAAAGATTACCTGATTCCGAAGCAGAAAGAGGAGCATGGTCTGAAAGAGGAAGATGTTCAGTTCAGTAAAAAAGCGATAAATAAAATTATAGAAGATTATACCAGGGAGTCTGGGGTCAGAAATCTTAACAGAAAAATAGGTGCAGCAGTAAGAGGTGTGGCGAAGTGTGTTGCAATGGAAGAAAAGTATAATAAGCTGCTGGAACCGGAAGATGTTGTGAAATTGCTAGGACCTGAAGATTTTGAAAGAGAAATTTATCAGGATAATGAATTGGCGGGTATAGTTACCGGGCTTGCATGGACCTCACATGGTGGAGAGATCTTGTTTATCGAGTCCAGCCTGAATAAAGGCAGAGGAAAAGTGATACTGTCAGGCCAATTGGGAGAGGTAATGAAAGAGTCCGCAACTGCAGCTTTGTCGTATCTGAAAGCCAATTCTGAAAAATTCGGTATCAACCATAAAATTTTTGATCATTACGATCTCCATATTCACGTACCCGCAGGAGCAGTTCCAAAAGATGGGCCGTCCGCCGGAATTACTATCTTTACCTCCCTGGCCTCAATATTTACCCAGCGAAAGGTAAAAAGAAATATAGCAATGACTGGTGAAATAACACTGCGAGGGATAGTATTACCTGTCGGCGGTATCAAAGAGAAAATTCTGGCAGCTAAAAGAGCTGGAATTAAGGAAATTGTGCTTTCTACAAAGAACAGAAAAGATATATTGGAAATAAAACCTGAATATATTAAGGATTTGATAATTAATTATGTAGATAATGTAGATCAGGTACTTGAAATCGCTTTGCTTAAAACCAAAGTGAAAAAACCGATAGATCTTTCAATAATTGAGCCACCGCTTCCTGGAGCTGGCAAAATGTCAAAAATTGAAATAAACTAAATTATTGTTCGTTTATGGACAAAATAATTTTTTTAAGTAAATGACAATAAGGTTTACATCGCTCTTTTTATTAGTTTTCGGATTTTCTTTTACTAATGCCAATGCGCAATTAGGCGGAAGAGCATCTTATCAGTTTCTGAATGTCCCTGTAAATGCAAGGGTTGCCGGATTGGGAGGTATCAATATCTCTCAACCTGGTATTGACATCAATCTGATGACTCAAAATCCTGCAACGCTTTCTGATTCACTCAGGAATTATCTTTCTATAAATTATTTACCATACCTTGCTGATATAAAGGCTACTATGGTAAATTATGCATTTAATGCAGGAAAGACCGGAACCTGGGGGGTAGGTATGAGATACTTTGATTACGGTACCTTCAGCGGAGCTGATCTTGCCGGAAATAGTACTGGAGATTTTAAATCAAAAGAGTATGTTTTTACTGTTGCGAAATCTCATACCATTAATCATTTCACATTAGGAGCCTCGTTAAACCTGGCTTTTTCACAAATTGGAACTTATAATTCAGCTGCTCTGCTTACTGATGTGGGAGGTATATTCAAACATCCTGAAAAGGATTGGGCAATAGGACTTGTAATTAAAAATGTAGGTGTGCCTTTGAAAAAATACGTGTCCGGAGAAACTGTTGATTTACCCACAGATGTTCAGTTAGGAACTAGCTTCAAGCCTGAACACATGCCGGTAAGGCTGTCACTGACAGCTCACCACCTTCACAAATGGGATATAGTTTACGATGATCCAAATCAAAAAGGAAAAGTAGATTTGAATGGTAATGTCATTAAGGAGAAGGTTTCTTTTGGAAGTAAATTACTAACTCACTTTGCGGTCGGAGCTGAGTTTTTGATGTCTAAAAATTTTCAATTGAGAGCAGGTTATAACTTTTTACGAAGAAAAGAATTAAAAGAAGAAAGTAAATCTGGAG
Organism: Sporocytophaga myxococcoides; assembly: GCF_000775915.1. Classification (NCBI taxonomy): domain Bacteria; kingdom Pseudomonadati; phylum Bacteroidota; class Cytophagia; order Cytophagales; family Cytophagaceae; genus Sporocytophaga; species Sporocytophaga myxococcoides. The sequence continues at coordinate 477,113 of NZ_BBLT01000004.1, read as the reverse complement.
GAGCCGGACTCTCATTAGGTGGTATGGTCAGGATAAAATATTTTGAATTCGGCTATACCAGATCATTTTATTATATCGGAACAGGTACAAACCATTTTACTCTAACTACAGATTTTAACAGAATATTTAAAAAGAGGATCTGATGATTGATAATAACAGCTATTTAACTCCAAGACAAATTGTAGAGGAGCTTGATAAATATATTATAGGTCAGCACGAAGCGAAGAGGAATGTTGCTATTGCCTTAAGAAACAGATGGAGGCGTATGAATGCCGGACAGGATATGCAAAGGGAAATCGTTCCTAATAATATTCTGATGATTGGTGCAACAGGAGTTGGAAAAACAGAGATAGCCAGAAGATTGGCAAAAGTTGCTGATGCTCCTTTTACTAAAGTGGAGGCTTCGAAATTTACAGAGGTTGGATATGTAGGAAGAGATGTTGAGAGTATGGTAAGAGATCTTGTTGAACAATCTGTAAACATGGTGAAAGCCCGCAAAAAGGAAGATGTTAAGGCTAAGGCAGCACAAATAGTTGAAGATATTATCCTTGATGCTCTAATTCCTCCATTAAAAAAGAGTCCATCCGGAATTTTTACAGGTGAAGTTCCATCTCCGTCTTCTTCTGACGATGACCATGAGCTGAATGAAAGAACAAGAGAGAAGTTCAGGGAGAAAATTAAATCGGGAGAACTAGATGAAAGGAAGATTGAAATAAATGTTTCTTCGAATAGCAATCCTGGGGTAGGCGTAATCGGTGGAGGTATGGATGAAGTTTCCATGATGAATATTCAGGAAATGATTAGTGGCATGATGCCCAAAAAAACCAAGAAGAGGAAAGTGTCTATTGGTGAAGCCAGACAACTATTGCTGGAAGAGGAAGCTGCCAAGCTTATAGATATGGATGAGGTGAAGGAGGAGGCTATTAGAAAGGCAGAAAATACAGGAATCATTTTTATTGATGAAATTGATAAAATAGCTTCAGGTTCCAGAAAAAATGGAGGAGGAGGCCCCGATGTAAGCAGAGAAGGGGTGCAGAGAGATCTGTTACCGATCGTAGAAGGTAGCTCAGTAAATACAAAATATGGGGTAATTCAGACGGATCATATCCTTTTTGTAGCAGCAGGAGCATTTCATATCTCCAAGCCATCAGATTTAATTCCGGAATTACAAGGAAGGTTTCCGATCAGGGTAGAACTGAATAGCCTTACCAAGGAAGACTTTTTTCAGATATTAAAAGCACCTAAAAATGCTTTGACAAAACAGTATCAGGCTATGTTGAATGCAGAGGGAGTAGAGCTTACATTTATGGAAGATGCTCTGGAGAAAATTGCTGAAATAGCTTTCAACGTAAATACTGAAGTGGAAAATATCGGGGCAAGACGGCTTCACACGGTAATGAGCCATCTTTTAAATGAAATAATGTTTGACGTCCCTGAGAAAATTGGCCCAAATGCAAAAATTTTAATTACTAAAGAAATTGTATCTGAAAGGTTGTCAGGATTAGTCAAAAATCAGGATTTAAGTCAGTATATATTATAACAAAAGAAAAAAAGCAAAAAAAAAGGCAGATAAAAATTATCATGCCTTTTTTTATGACTAAATTGTTGGTAAACTCGTAACTCAAACAGTATTAGGATTTTTGTGCATGTTTTATAAGACGGGTTGCAGATTTTTATGACGATTTTTCAAGGCGATATAAACAGGAATACAGTAATTTTAAGGTTATTTCTTCTATCCGGAACTAGCCTTGCTTTTGCATTTTTTATTTTTACCAATAGCTATGAAGACTCGTTTTACAGCTATTTAATATTTACAGCACTTATAATTGCTCTTGTAGTTATTAATTTATTGTCCCTAAGAGTATTTACTCAAAGCAGGAAGGATGTTATCAATAAGGTCAATGCTGACAATATGGTAACTCTGCTTGACAATATTTCTGACATTTGTTGCATATGCGATAAAGATTTCAGGTTTATTTATTGGAATAAGGCTGCTGAGGAAATCTCCGGGTATAAATTTGAAGAAATTGCAGGCAAAAGATTCGATGATCTTTTTAAATCAGCATCCACTCCGGAAAGAGATAAACTGATCGGCCAAATGATTATGGAGAAAAGAAAGTCTCTGACTTTTTCTTATGAAGCCTTTATGAAAGGTATTCTCAATCAGTTTGAAATAACCGTTTTCCCTTCAGGTGATAATTATATTTACCTGGTGCGGAATATTACCGATAAATTATTAATAGAACAGCAGAATAACAGAACAAACAAAATTCTGGAAGCAACTTCTGATCTTGTAGCAATGGTTAATGTGCAAGGGCAGAATGTTTATATGAATAATGCCGGAGTGAGGCTGCTGGATGAAAAAAATGATGATAGTAATGTCAGAAGGAGTTTAGTAGAAATGCATCCTCCGGATGTTTATAAATATTTGATTACAGAGGCCATTCCATATGCACTCAAACATGGCACCTGGCAAGGAGAAACCAGGTTTATTACATCTGAAGGAAAAACTATTCCTGTATCTCAGGTAATTATTGCTCATCTTGATTCTCAGGGGCATCTTGAATATATATCTACCATAGCCAGAGATATTTCCAAGGAAAAACAAGCTGAAGAAGAACTAAAGAAAATTAATTTTGAACTGGATCATTTTGTCTACAGAGCTTCACACGATCTAAGAGCTCCTTTAACTTCCATTCGAGGATTGGTAGAAATTTCTTTGGAAGAAAGGGACACACAAAAACTCAAGCAATACATGTCTTTTGTGGGAGATTCGGCTAAAAAGCTGGATAACTATATCATTAACCTCCTTTCAATTTCAAGAAATGATCGTCTTGAAATGGAGCAACGGCCAATTGATTTTTCCATACTCATACAAGAAACCATCGAAGAACTGAGATTCCTGAAAAATGCAGACAGGATAAATATTTCCTGGGATATTTCATGCGAAGGGCAATTCTGCTCAGATCTCATCAGGTTAAAAATTATTTTCAAAAATATCATTTCCAATGCCATAAAGTACCAGCGTGTCAATATAACTAATTCATTTCTTTCAATAAATATCAGCGGTGATCCTCAATTGATACGAGCCGTTTTTACTGATAATGGAATTGGAATCCAGGAAGATTCAAAGGAAAGGATTTTTGACATGTTTTACAGGGGAACTGAGTTGTCAGATGGTTCAGGTCTCGGCCTTTATATTGTTAAAAGTGTCATTGAAAAGTTAAAAGGACGGATACAATTACATTCCAAAATTTCTGAAGGTACCACAACTATAATTGAGATTCCTGGTTATTCCATGAAAAAGGATACCGATCAGGAACTATGAAATATTATATAATAACAGGAACCAGTAAAGGATTAGGAAAAGCAATTGCAGAGCGTATATTATCCGATCCAGGCAATTTTGTGATAGGAATTTCCCGTACTGTCTCTATTCACCACGATAATTACGAGCACCTGTTTATCAACCTTTCTGAAGTTGATTCACTCCATAAATTTTATAATAGTATTTTCCCAAATTTCAGAAATCCATCAAAGATATGTTTGATTAATAATGCGGGTAATATTGGTGAAATTACCTATCTGGGAAAGCAACATGATCGAAAGATCATCGAAGGTTATAACTGTAATGTTATAGCGCCAGCTTTGCTCATGAATGAATTTGTTAACAGGTATAGAAATAATGATGCTTCAAAACTTATTTTAAATATAAGCTCCGGTGCTGCGAAAAAACCTGTAGATGGCTGGTCTGTTTATTGCAGTTCAAAAGCAGCTCTTGATATGCAGACTGCTGTAGCAGCAAACGAAGCTAAATTTTCTCATAGCAATTTCAGATTTTTCTCTCTTGCTCCAGGAATACTAGATACACCTATGCAGACAGAAATTAGAAAAGTTTCTCCGGAAGATTTTAGTCGGGTGGAGGAGTTTATTAACTATAAAAAGGAGCATATGCTGGTATCGCCAGAAAAGGTTGCTGAGAAAATATGGCGGCTGCTCGAAAATGAAAGTGATTACAAAGGAGTGGTAATGTCAGTTAATGAAGTTTAAGAGAGTCGAACAAGACTCTCATTTTTACAGGAAGCTCATGCTGGTTTTGTAATTACTGACTGTGACCTTTAGTAATCAAAATACCTGCTACTTTAGCAGAGTCAGACAAAGTTTCAACATCTATATTTTTCCTTGCCGTTGCAGGTAAAGAGGTGGAATCAATTAGAAAGGTTATACCTAGTCGCTCAAGTCCAAAGGCAGGACCGTCTTCCGTATTTCCTGCCCAGTCAATATAGTGATAGCTTTTTATTTCACCTACCTTGGAACCTATTCCCAATCCTGATCTTGTCTTGTATCTTTTGTCGTATACTTTAATTCTCCATATTTTGCATGAGTCCGTGCATATAGGGTCAATTCTCAGATATCTTGAGGTATCTCTGCTGGTTTTAATAAAATAGGCTTCAAATTTTTGTCCCTCGGATGTAAAAGCAGATTTTTTTACCTGGGATTTATCATAATAACTGAAAATATTTCCAATGGGCATATCAATGGTCAAATTTCCAACCCGCTCTTTAGAAATGGCATATTCGTCCGGAACTTCAATATTCCCCTTTTCATTATAATTTGTTGTTTCAGAACCTGTAGATGTTTTTTTAGAACTTTCACAAGAGAAAAGGTAAGAAACTACAACCAGCAACGCTATCCTTTGATGAATATAAGAAGATGAAAAAGACATTTGACCTTTTAAATTGATTTCAGAAGGAAAACTGATATCAATCTAAAAGGTTTTTAGAGTTTTACTGGCCAAATAAATCAGTAGAAAGATATCTATCGCCGCGGTCACAGATGATGCAGACGATAACTCCTTTATCCAATTCAGAAGCAAGTTTTATTGATGCTGCCATAGCACCTCCGCTGCTCATTCCGCCAAAAATTGCTTCTTCTTTACTAAGTCTTCTGGCTGTATTGGTGGCATCCTCCTGGGAAACATCAATTATTCTGTCTATCCTTGAAGGGTCAAATATTTTAGGAAGATATTCCTTAGGCCATCTCCTGATGCCCGGTATTTGTGAACCATCCAAAGGCTGAACACCTACAATTTGAATGGATTTATTTTTTTCTTTTAGAAATTTAGAGGTTCCCATAATTGTCCCGGTCGTTCCCATTGAAGATACAAAATGAGTTATCTTTTCATCTGTATCTTTCCAGATTTCAGGTCCTGTGCCATAGTAGTGGGCCATATAATTGTCGGGATTGGCAAACTGGTTAAGCATAAAATACCCTCCGCCTGCAACCTTCTCATGCGCAAGGTCAATAGCTCCTTCCATTGATTTCTCTGAAGGAGTAAGGATTACCTTTGCTCCGAAAGCTTCCATGGTAAGTACTCTTTCCCTGGTTGCATTAGAAGGCATGATGATTTCAATTTCCAGTCCGAATAAACGTGCAATCATAGCGAGAGCAATTCCGGTATTTCCACTGGTTGCTTCTACAAGCTTCATTCCCGGTTTTAATTCACCTCGGGAAAGGGCGCCTTTAATCATTCCGTAGGCTGCTCTGTCTTTTACACTTCCTCCAGGATTGTGTCCTTCCAGCTTAGCAAAAATTTTTACAGCTTTGTTCGGGTTAATATTTTTTATTTCGACAAGTGGTGTATTTCCTACAAAGTCAAGAAGTGATGCCATTGATATAATACTTTATAATCTTTTAATCTATAATATTTTGAATATCAGTATCCGGGAAGTCCTTTGATGTCTTCAAGTTTACCGATTTCAATCTGAGCTTTGTGATATACTGTGGAAAATGGAGGTACGGATTTGGTCAGCCACACATTTCCTCCAACAATACTGTGATGACCAATGATAGTATCGGCGCCAAGGATGGTTGCTCCGGCATAGATTACCACGTGGTCTTCTATTGTTGGATGCCTTTTTTTGCTTGCCATACTTTTGTTAACGCTAAGTGCTCCAAGGGTTACCCCTTGATATATTTTAACATGGCTGCCGATTATGGAAGTTTCACCGATAACAATTCCTGTCCCATGATCTATGCAAAAATGCGAACCGATTTCAGCTCCGGGGTGAATATCAATACCTGTCTTTGAGTGAGCAAATTCAGTTATAATTCTTGCCAAAACCGGAATTGACATCTTAAAAAGTACGTTGGCCATTCTGTACATGGCGATGGCATAAAAACCAGGATAAGCTTTTATAACCTCATAAGCACTGGTAGCAGCAGGGTCTCCAACAACAATTGCCTCAACATCTGATTTTAACTTGTCATATATGCCAGGAAGGTAATCCAGAAATCCATTGGTAATTACTTCAGCTTTTTTAGGTAGATACCTTTGCATCGATTGAAAAGTAGATAAAAGTTGAAGTTTTAATTCTTTATATCTTGCTTCAACCTCTTCGATGTTTCCATATTGTTTCTCAGATAATTCCGGAAACATCAGCTTTAAATATTCGTTCAGAATTTCATATATGCTTTCAGGCTGGGGATTAGGTTTCGCCAGTTTGTAAGAAAGAAATACTTTGTTAATAAATTCGCTTTTCATCTTGCTTAACAAATTTCAAAATCGCTTACCTACGTAAGAGTCTATCCCTTATTTTTTACATAAAGAATTATAAAGTATATGTAATTTTAACATTTTTATTCTTTAGTGTGGTTCGCGATGCAAATTAAGCAAAATGTGGTAACTTTTATTTTTTCACCCAAAGAGAGTCTGTGAAATATTTATTAGCATCATAAAAGTTTTGAATTCTAGCGAATCCTGTAAGATCAGCCAGATCTTCTATTTCTTTTTCTGAATATTTTTTTGATACTTCTGTCTGTATACTTTCCCAGGCTTTGAAACCAATAGTAAGATCAAGCGCCTTTAATCTGACACTTTGGTTTATTCTACTCACTAAAAAGCTTTTGCATTCTCCTGTAGCTGGGTCGTAATAAGGAAAATGAATAAAATTTTCTGTTTTAAAATCACCTGCAAACTCTTTGTTGATTCTATGCAGTAAGTTGAAATTGAACTTAGCAGTAATACCTTCAGAATCATCATAAGCTTTTAAAATCAGTCTTGGGTCTTTTTTAAGGTCAAAACCTGTGAGAACGAGATCTCCTGGTGCTAAGCACTTGCTGAGTTCTGCAAAGAAGTTAAAGCTTTCATCCTGACTGAAATTGCCTATGTTACCTCCCATAAATAACACTACTTTTCTTTTTCCCTCAAATCTTTGTAATTCTGACATAGCGCCGAAATAATCATTGCAAAGAGGTTTTAGTATCAGATCAGGAAACTCTTTGTTTAGCTCTGAAGATAATAATCTGAGTATATTTTCTGAAATATCTACAGGGATGTATTGAAAGGCGGCTTTTTTATCCATTAGAGATTTAAGGAGTACCCTGGTCTTAAGGCCATCACCAGCACCTAATTCGATAAGATCAAAAGGTTTATTGTAATGAATAAAATAATCCAGAAGATCTTCACTGATATTTTGCAGAATTTGAAACTCAGCTCTTGTAAGATAATACTCATCAAGGTTCATTATTTTTTGAAATAAGGCATCTCCTTTATCATCATATAAATATCTTGAAGGAAGATATTTTGGACTGCTGCTTAGCCCTTTAATCAGGTCTTCCGCAAAGTTCTCCTGGTTGGTAGTTTTCACGATATCTGAAATGTCCATTACAATTTTATGATATATAATCTGCCAATCTTATTCCTGTATACTGCCACCTTTTTTCTGTCTGAAAAAAATTCCTGTAGGTGGGACGGATATGTGATAAAGGAGTTGCGCAAGAACCTCCTCTGAGTACCATCTGGTTTATCATAAATTTACCATTGTATTCGCCAAGGGCTCCAGGTTCTTTTTGATAATATGGATAAGGGAGGTAAGCACTGTTTGTCCATTCCCAGCAATCTCCGAATAACTGAAGACTGTTTTCACTTTCCCTTGGTTTTGGCTCAAAAGCCTGGCTTTCCATAAAATTATTATTACTACTCGGATTAGGAGTGTAAAGCAAACATGCGCTTTCCCATTCCTGTTCAGTAAGCAATCTTTTATTCTTCCATTTGGCATAAGCTTCAGCTTCATAAAAGCTGATATGGGTAACCGGACTATTTTTGTCAATTTTTGTAAGCCCTTCGGTAAGTGTGTAATAAAACCAGTTATTATCTATCTTATGCCAATATAACGGTGATTCTATCTGACTCTGTTTGATCCAGTCCCATCCTTCTGAAAGCCAGAAGTTGAAATTTTGATAGCCTTTGTCTTCAATGAAAGCAAGGTATTCTCCATTCGTTACAAGCCGGTTAAGAAATCGAAAGGGGTGAAGATATACTTTATGCTTAGCTCTTTCATTGTCGTAAGAAAAATAATCTGTATCAGATGTTCCTATCTCATAAAGGCCTTCTTCTACTTCCAGGTATTCCTCGACAGATTTATGGCCGTTACCTGAACTAAGAGGTATTTGTTTTTGAGGAAATAAAGGAGGATATAAAGGGTTATGTCCCAATATGTATTTGATATCTGTAAGCAACAGTTCTTGATGCTGTTGTTCATGATTTATCCCAATGGTGATCAGTTTTGAAAGTTCTCCCGATGGAAATGGGATAGAATCTAATAGCATAATAATAGCTTCATCGACCACATTTCTATATTGATATATTTCTTCCACCGAAGGTCTTGTCATGTTACCTCTGTCCCCCCTGAATACTCGGTTTCCAAGGCTTTCATAATAACTGTTAAAAAAATAGGCAAATGATGGATTGTATTCTTTATAATTATCTGCATAACCCATCAAAATAAAGTATTCAAAGAACCATGTAGTATGACCAAGATGCCATTTGGGAGGACTGACATCCAAGATTGGCTGCGCAACATAATCTTCAGTTTTAAGGTATTTACAAAGTGTCAAAGTTGAATTTCTGGTATTCAGATATTTCTCTTTAAGTACCTCCTTAGTCGGTGATACTATATTTTTTTCCAAAATGGAATTTTTCCCCTTCATATTTATAATTAAACCAGCTTATATTCCTCTTTGTTAAAGAGCGCTGCAATACTTTCGAAGTAAAGAATTATAACTTAGCAGGGAATGTTATTTTAATAAAGTAACTATGAATAAAAGAAAGTACCATCTTTAAAGTATGGATGATCTAATATCTAGGGAAGCAGTGTCTTTTTTATCTGATAAGGAAGAAGGAAAGAGGCTTTTAAAACCTATGGTTGATAAGGATTTAAAATAAATGGAGATTTTAATAAATTATAATTTGTGAATTTTAAAGTTATGGCTGCGAATGTATGTGGTAGGGAAAAGACAGCACGATGGATTTTTGGAATTATATTATTTGTTGCGGGAATCATTGTTGCTGGTACTGCTGGATGGATAATGGGAATAGGAGGAGTGATATTGATTTTAACAGCAATGTTCTCATATTGCCCGGTAAATGCTATGTTTCACAGAAACACTTGTATGGTACGAAGTCCTGGAAACAGGGATATTAATGATTTATAAAAAAGAAGTGGTTATTCACCACTTCTTTTTTTAATTTTTGATTCTTTTGAAGTATTTTTTACAAGTTTCGCATCTCTGGGTGCCGGCGCGGATGTTGCCCGGGCAATAGGGATTTCAAATTCCAGAGTGGTGAGTAAAACCTGCTCAATGGGTTTTTGAGGAAGTCCCTCAATTCTACTTATTTCTTTTCCATCCTGTTCAATGATATAAGTAGGTATCTGCGCAATCTGATAATTTTTTTCTAACTCTTCCGGACTTTTTAGATTTCCATCTACAAGATAAATCTGAATCTGGTCTTCTGTAAATCCTGCCATATCTGCTGTTTTATATAATTTTGCCAAGGCCTCCTGAGTCTTATCTTGCCATATACTTCCGAAAAAAACTACTTTTATTCCGGAAGGTAACTGTTGAAGTGAAGCAATTTCATTTTCAAGAGGAATATATCTATTGTAAACTTTTTGAAACCATCTGGAATCTTCAAGATAATAAACATCAACAGTACCAATCATTCTGTTTTCTGAAGACCCCTGATTACTAACACAAGATAAACACACGCTAATTAAACATAATAGTAAAATCTGTCTCAAACTTTTCATACCAACAATTGAATATTGCACTTCTGATACAATTGTAACAGCTTGTTTTGATTTCTTGTTAAATAAAAAAGCCGGCTCTCAGTCCGGCTGTGGGTTTTAGAAGAAGTATGTTTGAAGTTATCTGTTCTTTTCAATTAATTCATAATTATAAACGAAGGTGTCTAATTCTTCCTGATCAACAATATTACCTGTTGTAATAATTTCCTGCTCTGTATCTAATAAATCAGGAAGGCCATCTGGCAAAATAAAATCTTCATAGTTATTTCTCTCGTCCTGAAGATAAAGGTGCGGTAAGTCTGGATATTCAGGGTCGTCAATGATGTCTATTAAATAGAAATGTCCTGTTCTGATTACTTCAAAAGTAGTATCGCCTGATTTTTCTTTAATTCCTTCTGTTTGTATAAGATACTCATAATCTCCAGATACATTCCAGAAGTATTTTTCATTTTTTATGACCGAATTGATCAGTAATAAAAGCCTTCCTTCCACGCTTTTGAGCAATTCAAAATTTCCCTGATTTAGCACTTTACCTCTCATAATATAGCCCTCCTTTTCTATTACTACCTTAACAGAATAAAAAAAATTATAGTTTTGTATCTGTAATCACTCAAGAATAATTAGAATTATGGCACTTTCATTTGAAAATATCAGAGTAGGGAAGAAATACATCTTGAAAAATTATGGTGAAAAAGCATTATTTCAGGTTTTAGAGAAAACTGCTGATAATGACTTTCGGGTAAAAGACCTTCAAACCCTTGAAAGTTATATGATATCTGATCTTATCAGGTATGGAAAAGGTAAGGATTATGATTTTTATGAACTTGAAAAATAGTAAATCAGTAGATTTGTCAATAACTTAAAGAGGGCTTTGACATGTACCTTAAGCTTCTCTTTGTAGTAAACAATCAATTATTTTATGCGGTTTAATAAAGGAAGGGAGAAAGCTGTTATGAGGAATTTAATCATCATGTTAGCGATGTTGGGATTGTTATCTTGTAAAGATTTTACAATTGCGGGGAGTGCAGACCATTTTGGTACTGGAACCATAAATGAACCTGGGACAGCTGTGAATCCACAACCTGGAAGGGATCTCTACGAAGAAATTAACAGAGAGAATTACGATAATGTTAATGCTGAAAATATAGTAGATTCATTGCAACAAGGGTCGTAAATTTGAAAATTGATGCTACTTTTTTTTACTTATAGTTAAATCCATTCATTCATACATAAGAAATATGTCATTCAGATCTTTTATTGTTACGGCCATTGTGCTTGCTCTAACTGTTATTTCTACAATGGCCTTTAAAATAAGGCAAAAAAAGGATTCAGAAAAGCCTGAATTGATTTATGTAGGTGATGCCATGTGTTCCTGGTGTTACGGCTTTTCACCGGAAATAACTGCGACAAAAGAACACTTTAAGAATAAACTTGAATTTAAACTTTTAAACGGTGGATTGAGGCCTTATACAAAGGAACCAATGGATGCGGAGATGAAGAGGTTCCTGAAAAAGCACTGGAAGGAGGTTTCAAAGGTAAGTGGACAGCCTTTTGCTTATAATATTCTGGCTGATTCCAGCAGCTTTATTTATGATACTGAACCTGCAGCAAGAGCAATAGCAACGGTTCGTAAATTAAAGCCAGGTTCCGAATTTGAATTCTTTAAAAAGGTTCAAAATTCATTTTATGTGAAGAATAGAAATACTTCAGATATTAATACTTATTTGGAACTACTTCCGGAGTTTGGTATCGATAAGGATTTGTTTAGAGAAACCTTCAACTCTCAACAAATGAAACAGGCAATTGCAGCTGAGTTTAAACAGATTGAGGTACTTGGAGTGACTGGATTTCCCGCAGTATTATTAAAAGTAAATGGTCAGTATATAATGATCAGTAGTGGATATTCGAAAAGTGGAGAAGTGATCAATGAAATTGATAAAGTTTTAGCAAAAAAATAAGGGAGTAAAACTCCCTTTATAGCGTATCTTCATCAGTTGTTGTCTCTTTAATCAAAGCATTCAGTCCTTTCTGCTGCCAGTCGGCTTTATTCCAGCCTTTTTCAATAGCGTTCAGTCTCGACTTTTTCCCTGGATGAGTAGGGAATTCTTTCTCTCTGCATAATTCGTTTACTGCTGCCTGAGCTTCTTTCAGAGATGCACCCATTTTTCTTAATATAAATCCTGAAAATTCATCGCATTCCAATTCGACCTTGTGATTGCTTCCTCCTCTTACCAATGTATGTCCGTTAAGATGATGTCCTATTTCATGAGCAAGAATGCTAATGGCAGCCCAATTGGTGCGTACAGAATTGTTTATTGAAGAAATAAAACTAGGATTGTATAATATGTACCTTTTGTCCTTCTGAATAATAGCGGTAGCATTAGGTACGTTCGCCTGTTTTATTTCAAAGTTGGCTTTTAATCCTATTACGTTAAGTATTGCTTTAATAACCGTTCTGGTATCTTTATCTGAATTTATACCTGTTTTAAAGATAGATTCAATACTTGTATTTTCGACAGTATTTCCAGGTGAGTTAGCATACGAACTAAAGATCGCTGCAGCACAGAATAGCAGTGTTAAAAGAGAGAGACGGATATTGTTTTTCATGTTTCTTAAACAAAGTTCGAGGATGAAATCGTTCAGGTGGTTTTTAAGTTATTTAGAATATTTGAATGATAAAACTAACTAGTTTATATAAGGAAAATAACAGTAATGCAAAAAGGCATATTAATGCAAGCATAATTGTCCATACAATACCATTACCGTTTCCTTGGTGCTTGCCTTCATAATAATGTTCTTTCAGTAATTCGATATTTCTTTTATTTGCCTTAAATCCGAAATCAAACAAAGTACCTACAAATGGAATACTACCAATCATTGCATCCAGCAATACGTTAAGGCTCATGACGATAACTACTTTTCTGCTGGCTCCATATCTCGTCATATAAAGCATCAGAATGGCAGATATAACAAAACCTGCAAAATCGCCTATTCCGGGAATGAGCCCTATTAAAGGATCCCAGCCAAATCTTAGTTTGGTTCCAGGTATTCTGAATTTACTATCAAGAAAGTTTGATATTTTTTCTACCCAGATAAGATTGGGAACTTCCGCTACATTTGGATTTTGAATCATTTATTGAATTAATAATTTTTTAATAGGCAGGTAATCATTGAATTATTCTATAGCCTTAGTTTTGGATTAATTTTAATTAATCAAACTATCTATGTCTCTTCTTTTATCATTACCCGACCCTCGTTCAGGAAACATAAAAAAAAATATATGGATAAAGTTCATTTTGTCCTGGGTTGTATTATTCCTCACTTTTCTTTTTTGCTGGGAAATGCTAATTTTTTATACTCTTAAACCTTGTACCATTATGCTGGGATGCATTTCGTTTGGATTGGTTTATTATTTTAAGGGAAGAGGATCAATTTTCTATATCGCTTTAGCGTCTGGCATTTTCGCAATTTTCGGATATTTAGTTGCAATGTATACCTATTGCTCAGTAGTGATACCTTTAGATTTCTATGCAATTAATTTTTATATTTTATTTGTACAAGAGCATTTTTCATCAATAGAATATTGCCTATTGCTAGCTGGATTATATTTTGCATACTCATTAAAAAAATAGCCGGTTCTTCCGATGCGGAAAAACCAGCTATTATTTGGAAAGAATCAATATCTGAAAACTGCAACCAAAGGTTGACCAGCTTCCGGCATTTCTTCCGGATTTACCTCATATACAAAACCCCCATTCTCAATAGTAAATGCGGCAGCTTTAGTGGATAAAGAGATACTGTCTTTGTCTGAAGCTCTACCCATTTTGGTTTCTTTTGATTGTTCATTATAGGTTCCCCATAAATGATTATTTTTTTCTATAAACAAAGTATCAACTCTTCCTGACTGAGCCTCTCTTATGATTTCATCGATTGAATAAGATGTCTTACCTGTGCCTGCAAAAGCATTATAAGTTTCAATTTTCTTTTTAAGTGGTTTGAGCATTTCAGATCTCATTACATCCAAAGATCTTTCAAATATCTCTTGGTCAAGAAGGTGGTCTGGGTTTCCATTTACACCTTCTTTGAAAAGGTTTGGATATGAATTAGCCTTCTGATATACCGAATGCATTGAATCAACAGCATAAAGCACTAAAGGTAGTTTTTCTTCATCCCTTAATGCTTCATTCACACCTATGTTGACCTGCCTAAAAAACTCAAGGGTATACTGATCATTGTAAAAGCTATCGGTATGGGAATGATAAATTGTTCCACCTCCCATGTTTTTACCCTGCATGGTTCTTTTAGTAAATTCGTAAAGGGATAATATATCATCTATATTTTGAGGAACAGAAGAGGGAAGGGGAATCTCCTCAAAGTGATATCTGCTATTCTTGAATAATTTCACTTTTTTCTGACTTAAAGCCAGTGTGTAAAACTTTCCTTCTTCTCTGAAGAAGATTAATAAAGGATCAAGTACAAATGCATTACCTACATAGTTTTCAGCTTCAAAAGATACCGGCAAACGAAAGTACCTGATGTTCTCATCATTCATGAACACTGCAAGACCTTTATCCTGAAGATGCCAGAAACCAGTATCGTTCAAAAGATTAAAGCCTGGAGCTAAAAGTTCTGTAACATACTTTTCCTGGTAATTCTTTTTCAAAAGTTTATCTCTTACTTCTGTCAATTGATTTTTAAACTGCAGCCAGTCCAGACCTTCATTTACCTCCATCCCTTTTTTGTGAGTTGGAATAAATATTGAAATACAGTTTTGGCTTTTAATACCTGCAAGTCTCTCGAAATCTTCCCTAGTTAATCTATCCATATCCGTCATCATTCACCCATGTTTCATCATCAAAACAACACGCACCTTCCAATTAGTTTGATTATTAATAAAGCAAAAATAGTTCTGCAATTGTTGAATTTTTGTGGATAAAATCCCTTGGGAAGCTTAGAAACAATTTTATTTTTATATTGTTAAAATCAAACATTTACCGCCCGATTGAATAAAATAGCGATAGAATTGAGCGAGTGCTAAACGTGATTACTCCTAAGCTCGTTCTCTCTATCTGTACTAATAAATTTGTTTATAGACTTGCTAATCTCAGGCTATATGGAAAGAAAAGAATTAGTAATGGTTTTCTGGAATGACCTAAAGCTCTCCTTTGAACAGCTTGAAGCTATTATAAAGCTGTTGAAGCCAGTGGTTTCTGAAATATTTGTATTTTCTAAAACAGAGGAAGGGCGTCTTGCTGCTCAATGTCTGTGCCATGGCAGCTATGTGCAGTTTGGAGATACATTTCCTGAAAAGGTACATAATGCTTTTCTAAAAGCGTATATGAAAAACTTTGATAATACGATATTTATTGATTATACAGAGGTATCACTTACTTTAAATCCTAGAATAATCAGAGAGGCATTTAGTTTTCTTGAAGAAAAAAAACTTGTAGTTGGACGAAATGAGGTAAATAGAATGGTCCTCCTGGGTATGGCAGGTTTTCTTCCACATGTTTTTGAAGAGAAATTTTATTTTGAAATATTAGGTGAACCAATTCTGGAAGAGGGGTCTTTCAAAAAAAAGAATATTGTTGAATTAGGAATCTTTCCAGATAAACGTACTTCTTTTGTTTATTCATTTAAAAAATAAACATGCTCCTATAGAAAGTTTATAATGGTTGGTGCGGAAAAGTACATCTTGAAGTCCTTTTGCATCCTCAGATTATTCCTCTCTGAACTATATTAATTTCATTACGGTGAAACAATAGTCTTGCATAGCTTTGTTCTTTTAAAAAGAAAAGAGGCTATGAGAGAGATGAAGGGCTGGCTGGCTGGAGCTTTGATATTCTTTTCAGCAAATTTAATGGCACAATCTGGTCAAAATTACAAACAACAATTTTCACCTTCGAAGAGAGAGGAAAAGGATGAGCAACAGAAGTATTATGGGACTGTTGAAGATGAAAATCATTACCGGGAAAGTCACAACTATAAGAATACTTTTTCAAAACACAATAAGAAGACTACTACTATCATAGAAGATTGTGATGAGGCCATAAAGAGTTATCCATCTCATCAGAAAATGAAGTATGATTTGCCTGGAGGAGAATACATAGAACATAATTATAAAAGGTCATTCCCTGCCAGGAAAGAATGAGCTGATATAAACGCTCTGTAAATAAAAAAACTCATTGGATAGCTTAATACAATGAGTTTTCGGGGGTTCATTATTTTTTTATTCTTATTCTTTCAAAATAGTAATTTCAGATTTGTTTTCTTTTTTCTTGTCTCCATATCCTACTGGTTTTATTCTTGCACTTGCAATTCCTTTTTGGGTAAGATAGGTTGCTATGGCATCAGCCTGTTTCTGTGTAACATCATTATGGTAAATCTTGCGGATATATGCCGTGGTGTCCAGAGTTACAGTTTCCTCTTTTACTTCAGTGAGTTCATGTGCTTGTACTGTGTCAGACTTTACTTCCGATATAGATGTGCCTATTTCAATTGCTGCCGTAGGATTTTCCTGAAGCCATTTTACAAGTTTATCAAGATTCATAGTTGAGGAAGGAGATAGAGTGCTTCCCTCCATCTGAATATCGGAAAGATCAATAGCTGTATTTAGTTTTACTGCCGGAAGTTTAAAATCCTGCTCCTTATAAACAGATTTGGAAAGTGTATCAAGCGGAATGCTATTGCCTTTATAGAACCATCCTTTGGTGCTGCCATAAGCTGTGACATCAAAAGTTTTTCCTTTTGGAAGTATGATCAAGTATGGCTCGTCTTGTTTCAGATTTATAACTGAAATAAGTTTTTTGGAAGGAAGTTCAGTTACTATAATTTTTCCGGCAACAGTTTTTCCTGATTCTTCTTTTATTTTTCCTGCAAGCAAAAATACTCTGTCAGGTTGGAACTCTTGAGAAAGTTTACTTCTGTAAATGTCTTTAGATTTTCCATTTATGGAAGTGTAATAAATCATCTCCGCATTGGCGGGAATAGCTGCATAAACCTCGTCCTCTTTAGAGTTAATATATGTAAGCGGGATTGGAGTAGACCAGCTACCATCATCTTTACGCTGTGTCTTATAAAAGTCAAATCCCCCTTTGCTTCCGGTTCTTTCAGAAGAGAATATTAAAGTTTTTCCGTCAGAAAGAATTCTTGGAGAACATTCGCAACCTGAATTGACAGGAGAAGGAAGGTCTACTGGCTCCCTGAAACCTTCTTTGCTAGTACGCTGAGAAACTACTATTTTACCGCAAGGTAGTCCCGTAGAGGATTTTTTATCTGTCCATTTTACAAAATACAGTTGTTTCCCATCGGGAGATAAACTTGGGTCAGCTTCTCCTTGTGCAGAATTTAAAGGTTTTCCAGGGTTTTTGGGAGAAGACCAGCCTGTTGGTGTTTTTTCAACTATCCATATATCATTGCTTCCAATACCTCCATATCTGTTGCTTGAAAAGAATATTTCATTACCCATCGGGCTTAAATTATATCCAAGGTTGTTGTTAAGCTTGGTCGATGGGGTATTAAGAGCAGTTACTTCATCAGGTCTTGTCCATACCCCCGATTTAAGATAACTTATAACTGGATATGCTTTTTCCTCACCATAGTTGGATAGAAATAGTAATGTTTTGCCATCTGCGCTGACACTGGGGTTTAATTCATCCCCCAGTGGTGAATTGATTGGCTGACTGAGGCTTGTGCCTTGAGAATAAGCTTTTTTTGTTGTGTTGAAACAAATAATGAAAAAAAGTAAGAATGAAAGTTTTTTCATAGAATGTTAATACTTGTTTGTGGTAATAAAGTAAAATCCGAAGACAGGTCCAAACTTTAACGTGTAAAATAGAAAGATAGATGATCTTTGAAGCAGATTATATGAAATTTATATAGGGAAGGATGGAAGCGGTTGTGAATAAGGTTGTACTAAAATAAAGGAAGTCAGGTTAAAAGCACACTGAGAAGGTGTGCTTTTTTAAAATTAGGTTGAATACAATCAGGAAGTTTTTTTCTTTGAAGTTGCAACAGGAGTTGGTGTTGCATCAGACTTAACTTCCGCTTTTTCAACTTTTCTTTTTCTGGAGTTTCCAAAGCTCCCTTTAAAGATCTTTCCTTTTTTAGACTTTTTATCTCCTTTTCCCATGGTTATAAGTTTAAATGATTTATGAAAACTGAGAACCTTAATGAAATAATAGTTTAAAATGTTTGAGAATATTAAATATTTTTTTGATTCGAGAAAATATAAAAAGCTTATTTTTTGTCAAAAATGGCTGTTAATGAGTGGTATGCTTTTATTGTTGTTGTTGTTTTATAATTTTTATAAGGATGTTTTAATTTTGTTGGGAACGAATGAATATTTTTATAGTCTATCTTATAAATTTTGATCATCATACAGATAAAACCGTTTGTTTTATCTTAAGTGTTTTTAAAATGAAGGAGAATCATGAAGAAAATTTTACCTGCATTACTGATATTTTTCTCTCTAACTTCATTTGCTCAGTTTAAGACAATTCATTCTGACAAAACAGTTTTTTATGATAAAAAAGGAGAGAGTATTAGGTCCTTTATACCTGTGAAAGTCGAAAGTCAACAAATAGTAAACGAGGATACCCTTTTACTTAATTACCGGGTATTTAAACTAATTGAACCTTTTAACGAGGATTGTCAAGCTACCGGCAAAGGATGGCCCTGGACAGGCAAAAATATTATATTGACTAAAGATGAAAGGGAGATCTTTATTAATAAAAATGGCGACTCGATCATATTTCATAAGTATGCCGATGTTAATGATACCTGGATTTTTTGGTCTTCTGAGGAAAACTATTTTGAAGCAACTGTAATCAAAAAGGAGCAGGAAACATTTAACATATATGAAGATCAGGTAACTGATTCTGTTATGACTGTTTCTGTTACTCTTAAGAAGGTGGGAGATAATAGTCCTTTGAGCCATTCATTTAATGGTAAAGAGTGGAAAATAAGTAAGAAGTATGGCTTCGTTAAAACTTATGATCTACTGAATTTTCCTGAAGATATCAATGCCATGTTGTTGGCAGGAATAGAAGAGTCAAATATTGGAGTTAGAAATCTGACTTTAAAGGATATATATAATTTTGAAGTTGGAGATGAGTTACATGTTAGAGAATTTGAGAATTCTTCTGATCTCAAGGAAACAAAGAGCATTCATAAGGTAATTGACAAATCGATAACAGCAGGGAATGATTCAATTGTTTATCATATTTCTGTTTTGAGGAATTCAGTTTTTTTTGAATCAGGAGTAGAACAGTTTACGGTAAATGCAGATACCAATATACTTAATGTTCCAATAGCTCTGGGGGATAGCGGAATAAACTGGTTGCCATTAGTAGCACATATTGGAACTGCGTATGTAGATTATACAAGCCAGTCCTTGGATGAACCTACCTCAAGAATGTCCAAACGTTACATCTATGAAAGTTTGATTCCTTCAGATCCTTCAGATTCGTGTTATAAGCTTGTTGTTGATTGGGGAAGCGTGGATAATAGATATATTGAAGGCCTTGGTGGTCCATATAATTCAGGATGGTATGGAATGTTTTCTTATGGAAGAGAATTAGTGTATTACAAAAAAGGCTCTGTTGAATGGGGAACACCATATGATTTGGTGACGAGAGTTTTAGGAAAAAAATCAGGTGTGAACATAAGTCTTTCACCGAATCCAGCTACTGACAAAATCAGAATTTCAAGCGAAGGTATTCAGAATACTTTCTACAAGGTCTTTAATGTTGAGGGAAGGGAAGTATTAAATGGATATTTTATTGGTGCAGAAGAAACCGTTGATGTTAATAGTCTCAAAGTAGGAATCTATTCAATGATGATCCTCAATGAAGGTGGAGTTATTTATACTTCAAGATTTGTGAAAAATTGATTTTTAAAAATTAGCCTTCAGGAAATTTTCTGAAGGCTAATTATCTATTTTATGTATTCAGCATATTCCATCGATTCAAAGCCTCTCCTGAATCAAGCTTTTGCTGCAGAACAGGAATCAGATCTTTTTGTTGTATAAGGTTAAACTTTGTGATAATAACAGCAGCCTGATAAATGATAGCTTCCCTTGCAAAATTTTTCTTACCTTCAAGGGCTGCCAATCCTTCCGATAATACATCTTCCGGTTTGATGCTTTTATCCTGTTTGCTTTCCAATAGGGGAAGCCCAAAGTCTTCGGGAGAAACGAGTGATTCATATATATCATTACCATCATAAAATATGGCAACAGAGCCTCTGCTAAGCGTTAATTGTGTTGATCCCTCAAGTCCCTTAAAGATAAGTGCCATTTTACATTCACCCTGTACTTTCAGCTGTTTAACCACTTCTTCCTTATAATGTGGATGTGTGTATCCCGAGACAAGATAATTTCCCTGAGTACTTTGGATGGGCTGTAAAAGCTTTTCAAAGGTTGCCAGGAAGGGTCGTTTAACCATTTCCTTTCTCATTCTTTTGAGCTGGAAAAGTTCATTGAAAAATATTTGCTGATCAAGGTAGCAAAATCCTATAGACTTGTTTTCTAATGCTTGTTTAGCATTGGAAACAGATATGAGGGGATTTTTACCTGCCAGCTTCAAAAGCTGATGAGAGGTATATCCTTCCTTAGGGGCAACTTTGTCGATGGAGTGAACAATACAAGGAATGTCTAATGATGCAAGCAGTGCTGCGGTAAATAATGAAAAACTCGCAGTCCGGTTAAAACCATCATAGCTATCGGCAATATCAATTACAATTGGGAGGTCCGTTTTTATTCGCTCCACTTTTTTCCATAATCCTGAAAGGAAGGCTTTGTTTTCAATGAAGGTTTCACGTTTTAACCTTTGTGATTCAAGAAAAGCTCCTTTAAGATAATCAGGTATCTGACGATCGAATAATTGCTCTATCCCACTTTCAGCTTCCTCCTGGGATAAGTCTTCGTGTTTTATGACTTTAAGAATTAACTGATAAAACACATCCTTTGTATGGCCTGTAAAAAATGGTATTATTTCATCCGGAAGAAATTCTGAAGGGTACGCTTTTACCTTTTCTATCCATTCCTTTTCCTGAATATTGGCTTCAAGGGTAAGCAAAGCCGTAACCATTGTTGCAATAGTGGTAAGGCTTGCATCGGGAGATTTAAATAAATACTGAAGCTCACTCAGCTCCTCTTTTATAAGGCTTTTGCTTCCTTCAGGTCCTATACCTTTTTTCTTCAGCAATTCTGCTAATCTCTCCTGTACCATAGTATTTTATTCGTCATTAAATCTATAAAAATGTTTTTTAAAGTGAAAGATAAAATTGACTGGATGTTCAGATTTATGACTGGTTTATTTTAATTAATTGACCCTGAGGATGCAAAAGCGGCTGGTATTGTAAAATACTGGAGATGTCTTTAAGCCTGTATTTGGAGTGAACAAATAATATGCTGTTGAGTTGAAATTATGTAAGCAGCACACAAAGTTGCTGAATAATCCAATGAGAGTTTATAATTAGATACGAGGCAGAAGGCGATAATATTTATTTTGTATGGAAATACTGGAAAAGGCATTGCCAAAGGTTGAAAAACTTGTGGCAGAGAAGGGGAAAACAATTCTTGCAATTGATGACGTTGAGTCAACTTTAGATATAATTAATTGCACATTGTGTAAAAAGTATAATGTAGTTAAAAAAGCAAACGGAAAAGACGCATTTGAGTGGATGCATGAGGGAAATATTCCGGATTTGATAATTTGTGATTTGCGTATGCCCGAGATGGACGGTTTTGAATTTATTAAACATATCCGATCCAGTGGATTTTTCAGAGAGGTACCACTCCTAATTCTATCAAGTTATGAATCAAGCAGTGTTAGGATTCAGTGCCTTAAATGTGGCGCTGATGATTTTATGATGAAACCATTCAATCCTGAAGAACTTGAAATAAGAGTAGAAAATATTTTCAAAAGAATTTATAAGTAAAAAAGTATGGAGCTTATTGCACAGAAGAAGCTGGCTTATATAGACAATCAGGCAGATCGGCGTCATTCGTTTTCAAATCGGATGGCAGATGGGTTTGATGTTATTCATTTTGAAAACGGATTTAAGTTTTTCGAATGGCATTCTAAGGGTAATAAAGTTGATGCAATAATTTCTGCAGGACAATTACACAGCTCTAATGGGCTGTTATTGCTGCAGCACTTAAAACAATCGGATGTTGAGCCGGTTCCTTTTGTTTTTCTTGTTGACAGCATTACAGGACCGGTCCGTTCTGAAATGCTTAAACATAGTGTGTCAGAAATTTTTGAACAGGATGTTTCGAAAGACCCGTTTGCATTAAGATTAAATTATCTGATTAAAAATAAAATTCATTATAAACGTGCATATAAAGAGGGGCATGTAAAACATCCTGAGTATAAAATTCCTTTAATAAAAAGGATATTTGATGTCGTGTTTGCAACACTTGCACTCATCTTTTTGAGTCCTCTCTTTCTTTTGCTTGCAATATTAATCAGGCTGGAATCAAAAGGCCCTGTGTTTTATGCTGCAAAAAGGGTTGGTACGGGATATAAAATTTTTGATTTCTATAAGTTCCGATCCATGAGTGCCGATGCTGATAAAAAGTTGAAGGATCTTGCTCACATGAATCAATATAATAAAAATAAAAAAGTCTCTGAAAATGACAAAAAAAATGAAATTTCGATAGCGGTTGATGAAACGGATCATCAATCAAACCTTTGTGAAGAGTGCGCCAGAGGAAACAGAGTTTGTCAGTCTATGCTTTATCTTGATGGAAAGGAAATTTGTGAGAATAGATTTCTTTTGGAAAAGAAAGAAAAAGATGCAGCTGCATTTATTAAGATAAGTAATGATCCAAGGATTACAAAGATTGGTAAGTTTATTAGAAATACAAGTATAGATGAGCTGCCTCAGCTTTTCAATGTATTGAAAGGTGATATGTCTATTGTTGGTAATCGTCCGCTTCCGCTTTATGAAGCTGAAAAGATTACAGTGGATCAGTTTACCCTAAGATTCCTAGCACCTGCAGGTATTACAGGTCTTTGGCAGGTGACCAAAAGAGGAACCAAGGAAATGTCAGAGGCTGAAAGAATTCAGCTGGATAATGACTATGCCAGGAATTATTCATTCTTGAGAGATCTGAAAATTATTGCGAAAACCATTCCTGCATTATTACAGAAAGAAAATGTATAGTATGAATACCCTTTGGAATAATAAGCATTCTGCTAATAGTATGCTTCTTTTGATATTCACTCTGTTTTCGGTTACATCCTTCGGGCAAGTAAATAAAGATAGCGTTATTGTGCTACAGGATCTTGAAACTCAATTGCCTTCGTTGGATAATATTATTTTAATTGCAATTGAAACATCACCTTATATAAAGGTAGAGGATGCTAGTATAAAAGCTCGCAAGCAGGAAATTCACTTAGCAAGGAAGGATTGGCAAAAAGACATCCAGGCTTTTGGTAACTATGCTACAGGTGATCAGAAGTTTGGTGTAACATATGGAGACTTTAATCGTCAGACTAACTTCCTTAATGGATACAGGGTTGGCATAAATGTGAGTATACCATTGTTTGATGTTACGGCCAGACATAATAGAATAAGGTTTAGTAAGGCTGAGCTGGAAATGGCTGAAAGGAACAGAGATCGAGTAATAATAGAATTAAAAAGACAAATAGCAGCTGAATATAACAATCTTCTTGCAGCTCAGACGCTTCTTAAAATTAGAAGCGAAGGACTTCAGAATGCACAGCTTGTATATCAGATGGCAGAGAAACAATTTAAAGAAGGAACAATCTCTCTGGAAGATTATTCCTCGGTAAGTAATAATCTTTTTATGGCGGAGTCGAATTTTGAAATTGCAAGAAAGGATTATAATACAGTTTACAAACAATTCGAATATTTAATAGGGGTAAGTATTGGTTCTTTAATTAAACAAAAATGACCTTTGGTGATATATTTAGGATACTCAGAAAGCACTTGATGCTTCTGATACTTTTTCCTGTTGCAGTGGCCTCACTGGTATACATGAAAACAAGGAAGAAAGAAAAGGAATATGCTTCTACATGTCTGATTTATACAGGAGTTGCCAGCGGATACAATGTTACCACAGAAGAGCATCCGAGGCTTGATCACAATGCAGTCAGTAATGCTTTCGATAATCTTTTGAATACGCTAAAATCCAGAGAAACAATACAAGAGGTTTCTTTAAGGCTGGTTGCATCTCATATTTCCTTAGATAATCCGGATTTGAGGTACATCTCTCCTGAAAAATATAGTGAAATAAGAGCTATTGTGCCAGACTCTGTTTTGCATCAGGTAAAAGGAGCCACACCAGAGGCTACTTATGAAAAATTGCAAGCTTATATGAGCAAAAATAAGTTCAATGTATTTTCTGCTCTTGTTGCATCTCAAAATGGCATATATGGAGTAGATAAGATCCGGGAAAGAGTTAATGCTATCAGAAAGGAAAACAGTGATATGCTTGACGTGTCTTATAGTGCCAATGATGCGGCTATTTGTCAACAGACACTTTTGTTGCTCGCTCAAGTCTTTATCAGAAAATTCAGTGAGATAAAAGAATCGGAAGTTAAGAATGTGGTATCGTATTATTCTGACCAGACGGAAAAAGCAAGAGCAAGACTTAATGATGCAGAACTTAAGCTAAAGGATTTCCAGGTAAGAAATAAGATTATCAATTTTGATGAACAGGCAAAAGTATTGTCAGAGTCAAGACAAACATATGCAGATGAGATTGAAAAGGAAAAAATGATTCTTGCTTCAGCTCAGGCAAGTCTGGTAAGTCTTGAAGAAAGGCTGAAGGGAAGAAAGAATATTATGGAGAGTAATGACAGAGTATTGGCTAAAAGACAAGAGCTGTCAGATATTAATTATAAGATTGCAAATGCAAAAAACTTTGGTGAAACAAAGGAAAATTTAAGAGAATTAACAGAAAAAGCTGAGGCAATAAAAAAGGAACTTAAAGATCTTGTAAATAACCTTTACTCCATTAATAACAGTCAGGAGGGGATTCCAAGTGATAATATTCTTACGCAATGGCTAAGCAATGTTCTGATAATAGAGGAGAGTGGGGCAAGGCTTAAGATTATGCAAGAGCGTTTTAATTCCTTTAATACTACTTATAACGATTTTACTCCACTTGGTTCTTTGTTGCTTACTCTAAAAAGAGAGGTACAGGTTGCAGAGAAGGAATATATGAATAAGCTTGAGGCTCTAAATATGAACCAGCAGAGATATCAGAATGTGAAAATGTCAAGTAATATCAAACTTTTGGATCAGCCTTTTTATCCAGTAAAGCCTATCGCTTCAAAAGATTTTGTAATGATTCCGCTTTCAATGATAGCCTCGTTTTTACTATTGTTAAGTATTTATCTGGCGATGGAGTTGTTAGATTCTTCCGTGAAAAATTCCGCAAGAGCAGAGCGTCTCACAGGATTTGAAGTGGCAGGTATACTACCTAAAGTAACACAGAGAAACAGGATTACAGAATATTTTGAAGATTCTCTTATAGAGCAGGCAGTTAACAGAATAGTAATGGAAACAGAAAAGGCTGCTCCGGAAAAGAAAACTAAAATTATCCTTGTCGCCGGTACACAGATTTCAGAAGGGAAAACCTGGATGATCTATAAAATGGCAAAACGTATATCAGATCTTGGATACATTTCTGAAATATTCACTCCAGGTTCAGAAAAAGGATATCGCCCTGAAAGTATCGATAAGAGGGAAGTTGTAGATATTTCAAAAGTAAAAGTCAGACATTATGAAATTATCGAAAGGATGGTTCCCGCTACTAAGATCAGTGAAATACTTAAAACAATCGATAAAGCAGATTTCGTCTTTCTTGAAATTCCTTCACTTCAGGAATATCAACTTCCTCTGCAATTGGTTAAAGATGCGGATCTATGTCTGTTAGTTCTCAGAGCTGACAGGCCCTGGAAGGATTCTGATAATTACCTATCAGGATTGCTGACGAAGGTGTTGAAGTCAAAACCTTTATTGGTTCTTAATAAGGTTACTACAGACAGACTGATACAGATTTATGGAAGGGTGCCTAAATGGTTTTCTGCTAAACTTGTCAGTAAAGATAACCAGGATAAAAATGTGACCAAGAAAAATAAAGTATCTTATGATCAGGAATAAAAATATACTGTGCATGGCGCTTACTACATGGGATAAAGACTTTGTCAATACAGTAGTGAAGATGATGAGTATATTAAGTAAGCAAAACAGAATTCTATTTGTAGATTATGAGTATACTGTAAAAGACATTTTAGCTGCTTTGTCAGGAAAACAAAAGGTTCCTGTTACAAGAATAATAGGACTTGAAAATCGTCTGAGGACCGTCAATACAGTTTATGGAAGCGAAATACATGTATTGACTCCACCGCCGGTATTACCTATTAACTGGATTAAAAATGACAATCCCTACAGAGTATTGCTGAAGCTTAATGGCAATCTAGTAAGGGGGGCAATTCAACGAGCGCTCAAGACATTAAAGATGGAAAATCCTATTGTGGTGAATGGGTATAATCCTTTTTTTGGTCTTCCTTTAGTGGGTGATTTTAATGAGCTCTTGAATATCTATTATTGCTATGATGAGATTAAAGGTGATCAATGGTATCATTTTCACGGTCCGGAAATAGAGAAGGAATATATAAAGAAAACAGATGCCGTAATTACTACATCTGATGCTTTATTCAAATCCAAGAGTCCGTTACATCAGAATTGTTTTGTTGTTAAAAATGGAGTGGACTTTGATCATTTCAACTCCATTGCAGATTTAAAGATAAAATCTCCACATGCACCAAGAATTGTAGGTTATACAGGAAGTATAGATGAACGTTTTGATTATGAACTTTTATCATATTCGATAAAGATGCTTCCTGAAGTTCAATTCCAATTCATAGGAAGGGTTACTAATGAAATTGCGAGAATGGCATTGAAGAAATATCCCAATGCCAGGTTTATGGGAAGCAGGAAGCCTTATGAAATTCCATCTCTTCTTAAAGATATGGATGTAGGTATAATTCCATATCTGAAGAACGAGGTTACAAGTGGCGTTTATCCACTTAAAATTAATGAATACATGGCAGCCGGAAAGCCTGTCGTGATGACTGATTTTGCTAAAATTCCTGAATTTGAAAGTCATGTGTGGATAGCTAATAACAAAGAAGCTTTTCTTAATAGTCTCAGAGACGCTTTGTATAATGACTCTGTAGAAAAGATGAAAGCCAGAATAGAATTTTCAAAACATAATTCGTGGGAAAACAGAGTTGAGCAGTTCTCTTCAATAGTAGAGAGAATGCTGGAGTTGAAAAAGGAAAGAGTTATATGAGGTTTTTAAAGAAGGTTTTGTCTAATAATAATATTCTCTCTTTAACAGGTAATATCATTGCGGCTGGTTTTGGTTTTATAAGTTTTGCCTTACTCGCAAGAATATTTTCAAAGGAAGATTTCGGTAATTGGATATTGTTCATTACTGTTTATGTTTTTATTGAATTATTAAGGGTAGGTTTTTTACAGACACCATTAGTTAAATTTTGTTCAGGTGTTAGTGAAAGGGAGAAAGAAAAGGTAATTGGAAGTGCGTGGTTGTTCGCCATTCTGATTACCATTTCTTTTGTAGTCCTATGCTTTTTGCTTAAGCAAGTAATGCTCTTCTATATTGATTCAGAAGGAGCAATTTATTTTTTTAATTATTTCTGGATATTAATAATTGTTACCCTTCCTTATAATTTTTCATCATGGATACTTCAGGTAGATATGAAATTTAGCAAAATTATTTATATACGTCTGATTAGTATCGGTGTATTTATAGTTCTGTTATGCGTT
The DNA here is from genome assembly GCF_000775915.1 of Sporocytophaga myxococcoides. Taxonomy (NCBI): domain Bacteria; kingdom Pseudomonadati; phylum Bacteroidota; class Cytophagia; order Cytophagales; family Cytophagaceae; genus Sporocytophaga; species Sporocytophaga myxococcoides. The sequence goes on along the minus strand of NZ_BBLT01000004.1, from coordinate 449,190 downwards.
GAAATGTTTCTTCATAGAGGTAAAGAGTTTATTGTTCAGTCTTACCTGATATCCCATTTTTTCGGGAGTTTATTTTGTGTTATTGCCGGATGGACAAATATAAAAAGTATCAGATTTGCTGAATGGAAGAAGGTTAAAGATTTATTTAATTTCGGGAAGTTTAGTATGGGCACCATGGTAGGTGCTAATTTGTTGAGAAGCTCTGATACCTTCCTGATCGGCGCTTTCCTGGGAGGAGAAGCAGTAGCAATATTTAATATTCCTCTCAAATTATTCGAATTGGTTGAAATTCCATTAAGGAGCTTTGCAGCAACAGCTTTACCTTCTTTTTCAAGATTAGTAAACAGTAAAGACCTTCAGGGCCTCAGTAAAAAGCTTGAACGAACTGCAGGCATGTTCAGCATTATGCTCCTTCCAATAGTAGTATTTTGTATCATATTTGCAGAATATTTGGTCGTTTTATTGGGAGGTGAAGGTTATGAAGAATCTGCCAATATTCTAAGAATATTCGCGCTTCATGCTGCTTTAATGCCAATTGACAGGTATTCAGGTTTGGCTTTGGATGTTCTCAGCAGGCCTCAGCAGAATATGTTTAAAGTCATTGTAATGGTATGTATCAATTCCCTTGGTGTATTCATCGTACTAAAGTCCTTTGGTATGTTATGGCCGGTTGCAATTGTGTCCATACTTACCTTTTCTGCAGGAGTCATTATGGGAATATTCTTCTTAAAAAGGGATATTAAGATAGTTCCTTCCAAATTATTTTCAGAAGGATTTAAAGAAATCAAAAGTTCAGTTAAAAAGTTGAAGAGTAAACTAAATCTTAGTGTTGACTGATGCTTAACCGGGATATCTTATTCGAAAATGTGAAAAAATATGGTCAATGGCCTTTATTGTTGTTATTTGCCTACTTTTTAGGTTTGTTGTTTGCCAAAGGAGGTATTGTTATTACTGCTGTAGCGGCTTCTCTTCCATTGGTACTTGTGGTTTTTGCAATTATATTCTCATATCCTATATCAGGAATGATTATGGCAATGATAGTAGGTTTGATTGTTAATGGTATCACAAGATATGTTTCAGCTCCTTTAGGAACATCTCTCGATATTGTGCTGGTAATTAGTATATTCTCTGCTCTGTTCAATGTTTCTTATGACAATGTCAAAAAACTGAACAATAGCTTAATTTGGGTATTGTTATTGTGGACAGGGTTTACAGTACTTGAAATACTGAATCCTGAAGCTGTAAGCTTTGAAGCATGGTTCTATGCGGTAAGAGCGATATCTTTTTATATCATTTTCCTTATTATACTGACATTCCTGGTGCTTAAATCAGAGAAACTCATTGATGTGTTCATTAATTTATGGATGATTGGGGCTTTGGTTTGTGCTCTATATGGAATGAAGCAAATGTATATTGGTCTTGACCATGTGGAGAAGGCCTGGCTTGAAACAGCTGCGGATACGCACATTCTGTTTGGTAAAATAAGATATTTTTCATTTTGTTCTGATGCAGGGCAATTTGGTGCCTTTATGTCTTTTTCTTCCCTAGTAGCAATTATACTGTCACTGAAATCTAACTCCACTTTTAAGTCGGGATTTTATTTTGTAGTAGCTGTACTATGTTTTTGGGGCATGGCTATATCGGGAACAAGAGGGGCTATGTTTGTGTTTGTTGGCGGTTTGTTTTATCTCTTGCTCACCAGGAACTTTAGAGTATTTACACTTGGATTCATTGCGATGGCTGCAGTATTCTGTTTCTTACGGTTTACTTTCATTGGTCAGTCTAATTATCAGATTCAAAGAATGAGAAGTGCTGTAAACCCTCAGAGTGACCCTTCTTTCAAAGTAAGGCTGGAAAACCAGAAAAAATTGAAGGTTTATCTTGCATCAAGGCCAATAGGGGGAGGAATAGGAACAATTGGCTACTGGGGAAGTCGCTTTAGTCCTGGAACATTTTTAGCTGAAACTCCTCCGGATAGCCACTATGTCAGGATTTGGGCCGAAACTGGAATTGTGGGATTGATGATTCATATATTTACTTTGTTATTTATACTTGGAAGAGGATTCTACCTGGTTTATAATCTTCGCGATCCACTCCTGAAACAGAAGATGATGGCTCTGTATGCGGGAGTATTTGGAATACTTGTAGCAAGTTATGGTAATCAGGTATTAGCTCAATTTCCTACAGTTGTGTTTTGGAGCATCTCTATTGGAGTTATTTTTCTTGCGCCGTCTTTTGATACTGAAGAAACTTCTAAAAATATAATACCTGTAAAGCCCTGACCGGTATTGGGTTGCAGGTTCTTATTAACAATCCCGTTTTTTTGTATGTTTCTCTTAAAAGAACTCATATACTGGTGATGTAATAAGAGAAAAGGTGGGACTGCAGACAGGATTTTTTTAAGATAATCTGATTCTTTATTCCTTACTATTTCTTTCCATTGACATCAAAGGGGGGTGGGTTGGTATGTTAAATTTCATTTTGATATGAGAAATGTGAGAGAGGATATTTACCCGTTGGTCTCAATAGTAACGATAAATTATAATGGAGCTGATGTGACATGCGCACTTCTTGAATCTTTACGGAAAATTACTTATCCTAATGTTGAAATCATTGTAGTGGATAATCATTCTAAAGAAGATCCTGGGGTTATTAAGGAAAGGTATCCAGAAGTAAGGCTGATAAGAAATAAAAGTAATATTGGGTTTGCTGGTGGAAATAACGTTGGTTTTAAAGCAGCCAAAGGTAAGTATTTCCTCATGCTGAATAATGATACGGAGGTAGCACCGGATTTTATGGAACCGCTTGTTTCGAAATTGGAGTCAGATCCAGGGGCTGGAGCAGCAACCGCAAAATTGATTTATTATCATAGTGATGGAAAGATTCAGTTTGCAGGAAGTACTAAAATCAACCCTATTTCAGGAAGAAATAAGTATATAGGTCAGCATGAAAAAGATAACGGGCAGTATAATCATTGTTGCTGCACTCCTTATGGACATGGGGCGGCAATGATGATTCCCAAAAAGGTAATTCAGGAGGTGGGTTTTATGCCTGAAATGTATTTTCTTTATTATGAAGAGCTTGATTTCTGCGAAAGAATAAAAGATGCCGGATATACGATCTGGTTTGTTGGTAATTCAAATGTGTTTCATAAAGAGTCTGCGACAGTGGGTAAACTTAATCCCATGAAAATTTACTATCTTACAAGAAACAGATTGCTGTTTATGCGAAGAAATGTAAAAGGAGTAAAGCTTTATCTCAGTATGATCTATTTTACTTTTGTAGCATTGCCAAAAAATTTATTGACTTATTTGTTATCAAAAAAAGTAGATTTTGCCAAAGCATTTATGAAAGGTTATTTATGGAATTTTAAGAACAAAGCATTATTGGAGAATAAAAGGATTAAACTTGAAGCCGCATGATTGCTATTAAAATTATATTATTAATTCTATTTGTTTATTTATCGGTCTGTGTATTTTATGGGTTTCTTTTCTCTTTTGCCGGAAGACTCGGTGGTCTGAGAAAATATAAATTGAAAGAACCATCGGGAAGATTTGCAGTTTTTATCCCATCATATAAAGAAGATGAGGTAATTTTAAACTCAGCAAGAGAGGCTTTGAAACAGAAGTACCCTGAACATCTTTATGATGTAATTGTAATAGCTGATTCATTACAAAACAGTACATTGAATTTGCTGAAATCAATGCCTGTTAAAGTGATTGAAGTTTCTTTCGATAAAAGTACAAAGGCTAAATCACTTAATGCAGCGCTCAGTCAGTTAGACGAGAATCTTTATGACTATGCACTTGTGCTGGATGCTGATAATATTATGAAAGAAGATTTCATAAGGAAGTTAAATTCGGTAATATCCGTAAAAGGCATAGGCGCTGTTCAAGGCCATAGAATAGCAAAGAATATGAATACTAATTTTGCCATACTGGATGCTGTAAGCGAAGAAATTAATAATCATATCTACAGAAGAGGTCATAGAGTATTAGGACTTTCATCCGGTCTCATTGGTTCGGGAATGGCTTTTCATTATAAGTATTTTAAAAAGGTAATGGCTACCAATCATGCTATAGGAGGTTTTGATAAAGAGCTTGAACATAAACTGCTGAGAGATAAAGTTAAAATCGAGTATGTAGAGGATGCTTATATCCTGGATGAAAAAGTAGAAAATGCTGAGATATTTCAGAATCAAAGAAGGAGGTGGATATCAGCTCAGCTGTATTATTTCAGGCAATATTTCTTCCAAGGACTTTGGCATCTTTTAACTAAAGGAAATATGGATTTCTTTGATAAAGCTTTCCAGCAATTCCTGGCACCAAGGGTGTTACTTTTGGGGGTAACAGGTGTAACAGCAGTATTATCGGCTTTAATTGAATTTACTTCAGGTATACTTGCCTTTCCTGGGGCATTTTACTGGATAAGTTTATTTCTTATTCAAACTCTTGGGTTGCTTATTGCTGTCCCTTCGGAGTTTTTTACCAGGAAGAATTTTAAGGCAATTGCCCAGCTTCCTAGGGCTTTCATTGTTATGGTTTTGGTACTGTTTAAGTTAAAAGGAGCTAATAAAAAATTTATACATACGCCCCATTCAGGAAGCTCAAAGGTATAAATCAAACATCCTAAAAAAAATTAATCCTTCTTAAAAGTGAAGGATTAATTTTTTTAGTTTTTAATGTTTTGTTTTAAGAGTGAAATTGATTCCTTAGGTTGTTGTTTTTTAAAATTATATATAATTCCTGCTATCAGTACTGCTGCACCCAATAGCAGTACCCTGATTTGTATTAGGTCATAAAGTATTCCGGCAAACAGACCACCAAGAAAAAAAAAGGATATAATGGTAAACCTAAGTTTGATAGAACTATAAAGCTTTAACCTTTGCTCCTTTTCTTTATAAAAGAATAGTTGTGATAACTCGATACCCAGATCAGTAAAGAGTCCTGTTAAATGAGTAGTTCTGACTGTAGCGTTACTGATTTTTGTTACCAGCGAGTTTTGCAAACCCATAGTAAAAAGTAGAATGGTTGCAATCAGATTTTCATTATTATTAATAAAGCTATAGCTCAAAATGCCTGTTGAAGTTAAAATTATACTTTCAAGAATGATTGGGACTACATATACAAATCTTGCACTTTTCCTTGAAAATATTTCTATCAATGCACCTGAGGTAAATGAGCCTGAAAAAAATGCTACGATAAAAAGTAGGTAAAGAAATGTCTGGACTATATTAAGCTTAAAAGCCTCGTCAATAAAAAAGGCAAAATGACCTGTGATATTAGTAGTAAGTTTTGCTACTGATAAAAATCCGGCAACATTAACTATTCCTGCCACGAAGGAGAGCAAAGATGCAATTTGAAGATTATGTTTGAAAGTTCTTTCTCTTCCATGATGAATAAACATTGCAAGATAATTTTCAAGGTTATAATTTACTAGTATTGATTTTCTGCAATTTATTAAAAATAAAATAAAAGAAAAATATGGAGAAGTAGTGCAAGCTTTGTTCCTATTATCTTTCCTGTTTTTAATTTATCTTCTTGATTTTATTTCTTATTCCAGTATATCTTACTATACTTTAGTTGGTCGTTATCCAGATTTAATTCTTGTGTAATATATGAATTTAAATAGGTCAAATGGTCTGAGAGATTTATTTCAACGAAGTTGTTATCTGTAAAAGTAAAATGATGTAACAGCAATGTAATTGTCATTCTTATCAATAATTGTAATTTCCAGAGTAGCTATAGCAATTCCAGAAATGCTTAATAATACTTGTCTGTATCAGTGCTTGGATTAGCATTTATATTGTTGTTTGAATAGAATGCCGGATTGTTCCATAATGTAACACGTGATTGGCATGTTGTTGTACTCTGTTTAGGTGGTTGATCTTTATTTAATATTGATAAATTTATTTTTGTCTTTATTATTATTATAGCTGATAGAATTAACATTTTCTTCTGTAATTATTGATCAATCTTTTTAATACAATTAAGGTTGAGAGAAAGCTGATTTATTATAAACAGAGATTTCGTTAAGATTATAAGAAGCTTTGAGTTGTTTATGATTGTTATTTCAGCTCCTTTCACTATTGTTCCGGACCTCAGTTTTCTTAAAGGATTATTATTCGTATGTTGGTGGTGTTTAATTGATTTGGGAGAGAACTTTGATTATGCAAATGTTATAATAATTTCTTCTAACTGGTAAATGGCTTTAAGGTTAATTTGAAAGAGTAGTAATTTTGAAATAATTAAGGGGCAGATATATTACCTGCCCTTTTTAAATTAATGTTTAATAAATTTAAGTGTTGCTGTTTTTGAATCCTTGGAAATGAGTTGCATAAAGTAAAGTCCGGGTTCAAGATCTGAAACATTTACAGATAAATCTTTTCCTTTGCTATCAGAGTTTATAATTGTTTCTCTCATTGACTTACTCATGCTATTGTATATCTTAATAGCATAGTTTTGCTCTATTTTATCTTTGAAGCTAATGTTGATGATATCTCTAGTCGGATTTGGATAAGCAATTATATTTGAAGGAGAAGAAGAATTATTCCAATTGATTGATGAAATAATTGCTGGCTTCACCTCTATGTAATCCCATGTCGCATTGAAAGTTTCATTGGCGTTTCTGGATGTAGAGATAATGCCTACAGCTAATGTGGTATCTGATTTTTGTATTGCGCCTCTCGTTCTTCCGGAAGTTGTGATTGGGGCAAAGCTATAGGAAGATTTTGCAATTTCGTACATTGGATAAACTACAGCGTTTTCAGGATCTATATAAAATTTGAATATAATTGGTCCTGTTGGAATAGTTGAACTAGGTAGTTCGTTTTGGACTATTGTTGCCTTGCCATTCACTTCTGTTACGAGAGCTATTCCTCCTTTACCGCCGTTAGAGTTAATAACAAGTTTGATATAGTTGTCCTGGTCACCATTTCCGATGTAAATCCCCTGGGATTGATCATCTTTAGGAGTTGTAGCATTAAAGTAGCTTGGAAGAATGGCGGCTGAAACCATGTATGTTCCAGAAAACTTATCGACATTTATTCCAAATTGAAATGCGTTCATCTGGGTGTTGATATCTTCAAAAGCATCCCCAGGTGTTACAGCTTCAAGGGTAAGCGCTCCTGCTGCTCCTCCTGCAACCATATTGTATGGATCGTACATATTAAGGTAATCTGTTTTGTAATTTGACATAAGTCCTGTAAATCCAAGACCAAAGAAGCCCGTTCCAGGATCATAGTTAAACAAAGCATAGTGTGTTGGAATGGTAGTAGAAGCGCCATTGTCTCTGTCTCTTACATAAAGATCTACAATATCTTTAATTCCATCATTATCATCATCATCATCTAAAAAATCACCTATTAAGTCACCATCAAAGTCAGTTGGTTTATCAGCGCCATTGCATGGATCTGTACCGCTTTTGGTTTCCTCATCATTAGAGTATCCGTCCTCATCATCATCATTAGGGGAGTTGGGCCCACTATTACATTCGATTTCTGCTCCAGGTTCAAAGATATCTATTCTGCTTTTGCCCCAGCTTGCTATCCAAATAGTTCCTTCAAATATTTCACCATCTGCCTGGGCAGTAATATCAAGAGGTTTAGCATCTCCGATAGACCATCCTTTCTCCATATTGACCCTGTTGGGCATTTGCTTATTGCGAACAGCTATTGGGTCATCGGTCATCTTTATTCTGAATATATCTCCTTCGTATCCAACAGCTAATATATCTCCATACATGCCATTACCTGAATAAAGATATTCACACATTCCATTTGTAGATTGTTCAAAGTATATAAGCGATTTGTCCTCGGTTGTTCCTGCATTATAATAATCAGCTTCTCTTGGATCTTTCATACTTTCTGGAACAGGAGGCCAGTCAACTGGAAGATCTGATTTATTAATTCTCCATTTGCTTCCATGTATTGAATCGTGTGTGAATAAACCTGCTCCTGAAGGATTAGCTCTGATAGGTGTTGGGTGCCCTGCATAAAAGTCCCCAGGTTTGTAGGTGTTAATATTACCTATATATTCCATACCATCAAAATTGTTAACTGTAAGAGAACCTGGTTCCCCTTCAGGGTAATTGTTCGTAACAGTTCCGTTTTCTTTTACAGGATATCCTCCCCAGTTCCTGTTAGGTCCGTTATCTATGCTATAGACTCTGCCACTTCTTGAGGGGTGTTTCGTAATTACAATATCATACGGATTTCGAAAACCTCCTGCATAAATTTGGACAGGTCCCCCTGGAATTATCTTTGCCTGGTTGAGCCCGTCATTCCCTCCCCAGGGATCATTAATATCACTGCCATCAGAATTATTAGGTCTGGTGGGATCATCTAAAGTTGGAATGTCATACTTATAAGGGTTTTTTTCAGTAGGATCTATCTTTGTTGGCATATCCTCAATTGCTGTAAGATCTATAACAAGTATGGCAGCACCCAGAGCATATTCTGTAATGTATGTCCATAAAGCTGAAGGTGCTCCTGCATTTGTTCCTCCCCCCTGACAAACTAAAAGTCTGTTTCCATGTTTTACTAATCCGTTTGTTGCATGGTTTTCTTCTGATCTTGGAAGACCTCTTACTAGATCTATCTTTGTCCACTTACCGTTTTCTTTAAATAATTTTGAAATGACACCTGAGTTAGTACAAAGATTAACATCTCCGAAGCTACCAGCTCCAATGCGAGGATCACTGGATGTTATATAAATGATTGGGTTACTGGGATTGCCGTCCACTAATAATCCCGTTACTTGTCTTTTCTTAGCAGGATAAGGAGTTCCATCGTCATTGTGATTAGGAATATCTCTGACTAATGTTAGAGTTTCAGTGCTTATAGCTGTATAGTTATTGGGACCATTGCGTTGTATAGTTACAATTTTTATCTGTCCATCCTGTTGCGCTATATATAATTTCCCATCTGGACCAAATTGAAGAGATGTTGGGTTAGCCAGACTAACATTTTTCAGATGGCTCATTGTGAAGTTTTGACCAAACACATTGATCAGACTAATCATGGGGAATGTCAAAATAAGTAATACTATTCTTAAAAAGCTGTGCAGATTTTTCATAATGTAGGTATTATTGAACATAAAAAATAACTGTATACCGATGTCAGCTGTTCATTGACATAGGTCAGTTTTGAGGGATAAGTTAATAAGAGAACCTCCAATGTGAAGGAAGAGAGTACTTTGTAAAAAAAAATAAAGATGAGATTTTTTGAAAAATCTCATCTTTGTCTAAGTTCTTTAGTTACTTTTAATAAATTTAACAGTTGCTGATTGTTCCTGGCCTTCAGTAATTACTTGAATATAATAGATGCCATTTGGGAAATTTTCTACTTTAATTTTATGATCATCGTTTCCAGGTACATATTCAACTTGGCTTTCATCAATTAGCTGACACAAGCTGTTAAAGATCTTTAGAGTATATTTTTGTGATGTTTCTTCATTAATATTCATATTAACGAAATCATTTGAAGGGTTTGGATACAAGTTTATATTTTTGGATTTAGCTCCATTGTGCCAGAAGTTTATAGATGTGATGCTTCCTGGCGTGACTTCTATATAATCCCAGGTAGCGCTGAATCTACTGCCAGATCCTCTGGATGTTGCAATGAGGCCGACTGCTAAAGCTGTTTCTTCATTCTGTATAGTAGTTGCAACTTTCCCTGTCGCCTGAATTGGATCAAAGCTATACATTGCCTCCTCTATTTTATATTTAGGATAAATTGTTCCTGTTTCAGGGTCAATGGTAAGGTAGAAGACGATGTTGGTTTTAGGAATATCTCCTGGCAAGGGGTTTTGAATACTGGTAGTTACACCATCTGTTTCAGTCATCAATTCAATTCCTCCTGCACCTCCATTGGCATTTAAAGAAAGTTTAATGTAATTGTCCTGATCTCCTGTTCCTATAAACATTCCATGGGATTGATAATTTTGTGGTGTTGTGGAGCTAAAGTAGTTAGGCAATATTCCTGTTTTGACAGTGAAGACACCGGTATTTTTGTTAGTATTGATACCAACCTGAAAAGCATATTGCTGATTGTTATTAGTTTGATACGCATCTCCATCTGGAACTTCTTCAACAGTAATTGCTCCGATTGCTCCACCTGCAATAATATTATCATTATTGTAAAGGTCTTGATAATCGCTGGTTCCATTGCTCATTAATCCTGTTAATCCAACACCAAAGAAGCCTGTACCAGGATCTGCATTTGTAAGATTAAAGATTTTGGGAATATTGTTTTGTAATCCATTTTGATTATCCAATGGAAAGAAATCTTTGTTGTCCGGAATACCATCATTATCATCATCAATATCCCATTTATCGCTTATCATATCTTTGTCATTGTCTGGTGGAGAATCGGCAGGATTGCAAGGGTCTGTCTGGTTATCATTTTCTTCTTGATTTGAATATCCATCGTTATCGTCATCGGCAGTAGGGGAGGTATTGCTGCATATGATAGTAGCGGGCTCAAATACTTTTATCAGATTTGCTGAATATACAGCAACCCATATAGTACCTTCAAAGGCCTCTCCATCTCCTTGTGAGGTTACATCCAGTGCTTTCCCTTCGAGCGCACTTCCTAAAGGGTTATCTAAGTTTAATCTATTGGCATCTTTATTGTTGAGAACAGCATCTCCTGTCTCATTGAGTTTTATTCTATAGAGATTTCCGTCAAAGCCAGCAGCAAGAATATCACCATAAAGTGGATTGCCTGAGTATCTGTACTCACATATTCCATTTGTTGAATTTTTGAAGTACAGAAGCGATTTGTCAGCGGCGGTTCCAGCTTTTTTATATTCACTTTGTTTTGGATCTGCAACAGGCACGGGAGGCCAGTCCTGGGGTAAAGGTAGAGTTGCGCTGTTTTTATCATAACGCCAGCCTTTCCCTGAGGGAGAATCTGTATAGAGTCCTGCGCTTTCTGGGTTTGCTCTTATAGGATTTGGATGCCCACCATAAAAAGATCCAGGAATATAATCGTCCATATCACCAATGAGTTCAAGTCCGTCAAAGTTCCCGACATCCTGAGATCCTGGTTCTGATGATGAATATTTGTTTGAAGATTTTCCATCATCACCATTAATTGGAGTTCCCCCCCAGTTTTTGTTTGGACCATTGTCTATGGTGAAAATTTTTCCAGCTTTGGATGGATGCTTTAATATTAAAACATCATATGGATTTCGAAAGCCTGAAGCAAATACTTGAACAGGGCCGCCTGTCACTATTTTAGCCTGGTTTAATCCGTCATTCCCTCCCCATGGATCATTTTGATCAGATCCATCAGGGTTATTTGGTCTGGTGGGATCATCCAGTGTAGGCATATCATATTTATACGGGTGCTTTCCTGTTGGATCTTGCTTGTCAGGAAGGTTTTCAACTACATTTAGATCAACAGAAAGGACAGCAGCAGAAAGGGCATACTCACATAAGTAAGCAAATACATTTGAGGGGGAACCTGCATTTGTCTGGCCTCCTACGGCTATTAGCATTGTTTTTTTTCCATTCCCTTCAAATAAGTATAGACCATTGCAGGAATGTGTTTCTTCTGATTTGGGAAGCCCTCTGACCAGGTCTGTTTTTGTCCATTTATTTCCTACTTTCGTTAATTTGGATAATACTCCGGAATTGGTACAGAGATCCAGATCACCATTGCTGGCTCCTCCAATTCTGAAGTCACTTGAGGTAGCATATAGTACAGGATTTTCAGCTGTCCCTGCAACAGCTATACCTGTCAGAAGTCTCTTAGATGAATTCTGAATTAATAAACTTCCATCATCACTATGATTTGGTATTTCTTTTACAAGGGTAATTGTTTCGGATCCAGTTACCGTATAGTTATTTGCTGAAGTCCGGTTGATGGTCAATACTTTTATAGCTCCATCCTGTTGTCCAACATACAATTTACCATCTGGTCCGAATTGAAGAGATGTAGGCGTAATAACTCCTGCGTTCTGAAGAGTGCTTGAAGTAAAACTCTGACTAAAGACAAAAGTTTTGTTTAGAACGAGGAACAGAAGAACAATTAAGATTTTTTTCGAAAATGGGTATAAGGTTTTCATGTCAGATAACTATGAATTTCAGTAGTAAACTGCTGTACCTTACCAGTGTTTAAGTAATAAAAAATGTATAGGGAGATAAAATAATTAATTATTCTATCTCCCTATACATTTGAACTGGTTATGGAATCTAATCTCTTAAAATCTTTATTGACATTTTTTCAGAGGGTTTTTCCGATACAATATTTACAATATAAAAGCCCTTGGGTAGTTCACTAAAGTCTATACGCTGACTGTTATTTCCATGTATAACTTTATTGCCGGTGCTGTTTATTATTTCCCAATATAGGCTTTTCCTGTTTTGACTATCAATCAGATTGAGGTAATCTTTTACTGGGTTAGGATAAATAGTTATTCCTGTTAATTTATTCTTAATCGATGCAATATTTCCAGGCTTTTCTCCATAAACCCTTATTGTTGCAGGATTATTACTCCCGGAATGGTTAATGTCTATGTAAGCTGATTTTAATCCTGCACCTCTGGGGGAAAAGCATAAATCCAAAGGGAGATTACTAAAAGGTTTAATAGTATAAGGAAATATCTGGTTCGTAGCAAAGCAGAAATCAGGAGCGTTTCCTCTTACAGATATTTCTTTGATCTGTATATTTTGTGATGTTGAATTTGAAAGGTTGACTGTTATTGTTTTCTCAGATGCAAGATAATCAAGCTTTCCAAAGTTTATAGAATCTGGGATTGTTAATGTTATTTGTTCTCCTGTTGAGGAAAGGTGATAAATTTCCTGATTTGAAAGCTCTGTACTTCCACTTCCCCCATTGGCTTTACTTCCCGATGCAATATAAATTTTGTTATTGTAAGCAATTGCCTGAGTCGCATGTCTCCCGTTATCCAGAGGGGCAAGGGTTCTCCAGGTTTGGGTAGTAAGATTAAGAGCTTCGGTTTTGTTGAAAGCCAGATTATTTACTGTACCGGGTCCTTCTCCTCCAATAACCAATAAGTCATCGCCCAATATTACTGAAGAGCATCCTCCTCTTGGAGTTGGTATATTATTGGGCCAGCTTTCCCAGGTCTGACTTGAAAAGTCAAATACATCTATTGCTGCAACTGTAAGGTTGTTGGTTTGTCCGGTAGCTACAGAAGTTCGTCTCCCTCCTGCAAGGTAAATTTTTCCATTATGTACAACAGCCTGAAAGTGATCTCTGGCATTTGGGGCATCAGGCAAAATTTTCCATTCATTGGTTTGCGGGTTGTATTCGTCGAACCAAGGTACATAATCACTATTATGCCCATTAATTAGTCCTCCAGCAATGTAGAATTTTCCTCCGTATACAACTACCCCGGCCGATCCTCTTCGTCTTTCAACTGGAATAATAGGTCCTTCAGACCAATTGTCAATAGTGGGATCATATATATATATCCTGTCTACAGGTACTTCAGAAGGATAATTTCCTGTGAATGCATTTATAATATAAATTTTATGATCGTAGGCTACAGCTTGAAAATGGTGTATTTCCAATGCTTTTGATGGAGCATCCGGGGAAGGAGGCAAGGTTGTTCCTTTTGCCCAGTCTTTAATTATAGGATCATAAATGTTCACATATTTATCGATCCCTAATCTTCTTCCTCCAATAAGATAAAATTTACCATCGCATTCAACATAACTACATTCATGTCTGTGTATTAGATCGGGATCTTCGGATTCTGTCTCCCAATAGCCCGTGTCCTGGCAAAATGAATTACAGCAGAATAAGAGTATGTAAATGCTAAAAAAGAAATATAAATTAATTTTCATTTCAATGAATTAAATTTTATATAAAAATGTTCTCTTTCCTGATTGTTAGGAATAAATTAAAACTCTGACTACTTAAAGCTCTTTGTATTTATGATATTTTAAATTGTCAGACTAATCAAAATTTTTTTGCTTTTTCTTCCTCTATATTTATTTCTCCCTTTGCAGTAAAGTAAATTCCTATTCTTGATATTTCGGTTTTTGCTCTATTATATAGTGCTTTTCCTATGGAACCATCATCCATTAACCTTCTGTCGCTCGTCCAAACCCGTGCAAGGGGAGATTCAACCAAATGGAGATCTCCTTTTTTAGTAAGACACATGGCCATCCAGCCGTCTTCACTTCTTTTAGTTATCTTACGGTTAAGCTGATGATAGAAACCTCCGACATCAAGAGCATCGGCTTTACGATAGGCAAAATTAAAGCCCATAACATTTACACATTCCCTTTGCATTCTTTTTAGTGCGAAAAAAGCATTAGCAGCGGTTTCGTATAATGCTAATGTTAATCTGTTATTCTCTTCGCCGGGAATAAATGAATATGTTCCATAACTACATGAAATAGCAGAATTGTGAAGGGGTTCAATAATTGTGTCCAACCACTCAACAGGATAAATAGAATCTGCATCAGCATTGGCGATGATTTGGGCTTTTGCTGCCTCAAGCCCTCCTTGTCTTGCATAGCTGATTCCTTGGTCTTTGACGAAGACAGATCGTACACCACATCTGTCTAATATTTCCTGTGTCCTGTCTTTAGAATTATTGTTTGCTACAATCAATTCAGTACGATAGCTGGTTTTTAATTCTGAAATTGATGACAGTGTTCTCAGGATATTTTTCTCTTCATTATATGCCGGAATTACAATAGTTACTTCCGGATCATCTTGTTGGAACCTTTTTAACTTTTCTTTGATTTTATCTACTATCTGAAGGGAATATAGATCATTCTCTTTAAACTGTATATTATTATGCCTGTACACCCAAGCAGGCATGCTAAATCTTGACATATCTATTTTATGAATTTTAATAAAATAAAAGGAAAATTAAATCTTCCATTAAAAATAGAACTGATTGAGAAGTGATAGTGTTTACACATGAACAAATATAAAAGGCTATCAACCCAGTAATAAATTAAAAACCAGCCTATAGGAATAAACTCTACTTTTTATGGAAGTCCCGGATATAATTAAACAGTCAACAATTGGGCTTCATAAATAAATCTCTAATATCTAACTAAATAAAATTTCAAATGAGACGATCCAGTATTTTGATGGCATTGTGTGCCATAGGTATTTCTTTTGCCTCTTGTAAAAAGGAACATGACATTGAAAATGTTAAGCCTTCTATGGCTGTCGGAGACAGCGCAGGAGTTGAAGGATATGCTTGTACCTATACCATAAAGGCTAATCAACCTATTGTAGATGGAAGTACGCTTAATATTCCAGCAGGAAGTGTAGTTTGTATAGAAGCAGGTACCAGAGGGCCACTGGTGCTTAAGAATTTTACCGGTCAGCCCGGAAAGCCAATTACTTTTGTAAACGGAAATGGAAAAGTAACAATACAATGTTCTCCCAGCAATGGATATGGACTAAAACTGGCCAATTGTAAATATGTAAAAGTTGCCGGCAATGGCTCTTCTGATCAGTACGGAATTCATGTAACCGGATCTCATATAGGAGTTAGCTTTGAGGCATTGTCTACAAATTGGGAAATTTCCAATGTGGAAATAAGTAAGATAGGATTTGCAGGCTTAATGGGAAAAACTGATCCTTCATGTGATCCAGCTACATGGAGAGGAAATTTTACAATGAGAGATGTATCTGCTCATGATAACTACGTTCACGATGTAACCGGGGAAGGTTTCTATATTGGAAACTCATTCTATGAAGGTGGAAGAAGCCTGTCATGTGGAAATATTTCTCCGCATAGCATAGAGGGAGTTAAAATCTATAATAACAGAGTATTAAACAGCGGTTGTGAAGGTATTCAGGTCGGATGTGCTATCAAGGGTTGTGAAATTTACAACAACTCTATAGAAAACTTTGGTAAAGACCCTTTCGCTGCAAACCAAAACAATGGTCTTCAAATAGGAGAAGGAACAGGCGGTTTGTGCTATAATAACATTATTAAAAACGGTCCTGGTAATGGTATTATCTGCCTTGGTTATGGTGACAATGTTGTTTATAATAATTTAATTATAAATGCAGGATCATTTGGTATCTTCTCTGATTCAAGATTTACACCAGGCCAGTTTTTCAAATTAGCTAATAATACTATTGTTAACAGTGGGAAAGATGGTATAATGGTTTATTCTGAAAAAATTCCGATGAACTATGTTGTAAATAACATTATTGCCGCGCCTAAAAATGGTAAGTTTATTTCAACGAGAAGTGGTAATGTAAAACTAACATCTTCCAATAACCTTAATGCTGCTACTATGGCTGAAGTTAAATTCGTAAATCCTTCAGGTAATGATTACAGAATAGCTTCTGGTTCTCCTGCCATTGATAAAGGGATGAATACAAGCTCTTATGGCATTACTTCTGATTTTGGCGGAGGAAGAAGACCAAGCGGCGTGGCATATGATATCGGAGCATTTGAAGGAAGCAGTTCTTCGCTTTCAAATATTACTTCTGGTTCTGCAGGTGCACCTGCTAGTTCAACCGGCACAGCTCAGATTACCAGCTTAACTCTTGTAAATGCAACTACAGGAAAAGATATCATGACAATATCCAATGGTGCAAAAATTAGCTTTAGTGCACTCGGTACGAATAAAATAAATGTTCGTGCAAATACATCGGCAGAAACTAAAAGTGTGATTTTTAAATATGATGGGGTGAATGTTAGAACTGAAAACGGTGTGCCATTTAGCATGTATGGAGATGCAGGAGTTGGTAATTATAATCCATGGACACCTGCATTGGGAGTACATACTATCACAACGGTTCCATATACTAAAGAAGGAGCTTCAGGTACAGCAGGTCCTTTATACACAGTATCAATTAATGTAGTAAGCTGATACATACATAAATTGTAGTCATTATGAGGTGTTCGGAAGCCTCTATATCAGAGGTTTCCGGATATTTCATTAAAAATACATGGCAAAATATAATTTACATATTATTTTAAAGTTTTTAAGGAGTATGAAATGGAGCTCTCAACATAAAGGCAATATGATATTTGATACTCCGTTTCTTAACTAAACAAAGCAAAGCTGTAAAGCAAAATTTGTCAAAATTATTTCCAATAAATCTCAAGTACCTATAAGTTAGACCTCTACTTTTTATCGTGCTTAAGGCAGTTAAATTCTGCGCAGAAACAATAAGCAATTTCGCCCGTGCTGGAAAAGCACCTTATTAAACAATCGATTGGCCTTTAATTGCGGTAAAATCCAAACAAATCTTTTGTACTCTTAACAAAAACACATTAAAAATGAGAAGATCTAGTATTTTGATGGCCTTATGTGTCATGGGTATTTCTATTACCTCTTGTAAAAAAGAACATGAAGTCACCAAAAATAATGCAGCTGAAAGTAGTTTAGCTGCTGCTGAGGGATATTCATGCGTCTATACAATTAAAACAAGTCAAACAGTAGTTGACGGAAGTACGCTTAATCTTCCTGCGGGAAGCGTTGTATGTATCGAAGCTGGTACCAGAGGTCCGCTTTGGTTGAAAAATTTTCAAGGCCAGGCTGGCAAACCAATTACCTTTGTAAACTCAAATGGTAAAGTGACTATCAGTGCATCCAGCAGCAACGGCTATGGTTTGAAATTTTCAAATTGTAAATATGTGAAATTGGCTGGTAATGGATCGAATGATCAGTATGGAATCCACGTAAAAGGTTCGCATATCGGTGTTACTTTTGAAAGCTTGTCTACCAACTGGGAGGTTTCTAATGTAGAAATCAGCAACATTGGCTTTGCAGGCTTAATGGGTAAGACAGATCCAACTTGTGATCCGGCTACATGGAATGGAAACTTTACGATGAGAGATATTTCTATTCATGATAACTATGTTCACGATGTTACTGGTGAAGGTTTTTATATTGGTAACTCATTCTACGCTTCAGGTAGAAACCTTTCGTGTGGAACTATCACGCCTCACACTGTAGAAGGGCTTCGTCTATTCAAAAACAAAGTTGTTAATACCGGCTGCGAAGGGATTCAGGTTGGTTGCGCAACAAAAGGTTGTGAGATCTTTGATAACACGATTGAAAATTATGGTAGAGATCCATTTGCAGCCCACCAGAATAATGGTCTTCAGTTAGGTGAAGGTACCGGTGGAAAATGTTATAATAATATTATCAAAAATGGTCCGGGTAACGGTATTATATGCCTTGGATATGGTGATAATGTAGTGTATAACAATTTAATACTCAATGCAGGTGCATATGGTGTATATGCCGATACCAGGTATACTCCAGGACAAGCATTCAGCTTCATCAACAACACAATTATCAATAGTGGATCTGATGGTTTCATGATAGCTGCTGGAAAAATACCGATGAATAATGTTATCAATAACATTATCGTAAATCCTAAAACGGGCAAGTTTATCAATTCCAGAAACAGTGCCAAAGTAACAGACAAAAACAACTATACAACAATGAACGTTGCTGATGTTAAGTTTGTGAATGCTTCTGGCGGAGATTATCGCCTAGCTGCAGGTTCTCCTGCCATCGACAAAGGTGCTGACGTTTCTTCTTTCGGTGTTACTTATGATTTCTCAAGCACAGCAAGACCTACAGGTAATGGATATGATATCGGAGCATACGAAGGTACTTCTTCAGGAACTTCTGTAAATCCAAATCCAGGTACTGGTGGTGGTACGACACCAACACCAACTCCAACACCAACACCAGGAGGAACAAAAGTAACTAGCATTACCCTTGTTAACGCTGATACTGACAAAGATATCATGACTTTATCTAATGGTGCAGTAATTGATTATTCTAAAATAGGTACAAAGAATATCAATGTCAGAGCTAATGTAGCATCAGGATTTGCAGGAAGCGTGCAGTTTAAATTAAACGGTGCAGTTGTTAATACTGAAAGCTACGCTCCTATAACTATGTTTGGTGATGAAGGCGCTGATTATAAGCCAGGTACCTTTGCTGCAGGAAGTCACAAGTTAGCTGTAACAGATTACGCAAGTGCAAATGCACAGGGATCAGTAGGAGGAACTACTGAGATTTCTTTCACTGTAACAAACGGAGCGACTACCACTCCGACTCCCGGAGCAACTAAAGTAACGAGCGTTACTCTTGTTAATGCTGACACTGATAAAGATATCATGACCTTGACAAATGGCGCAGTTATTGACTATTCTAAAATAGGTACAAAGAATATCAATGTCAGAGCTAATGTGGCTTCAGGATTTGCAGGAAGCGTGCAGTTTAAATTGGATGGTGCTGTTGTTAATACAGAAAGCTATGCTCCTATAACAATGTTTGGAGATGCAGGAAGTGATTATAAGCCTGGCACATTTGCAGAGGGAAGTCGTAAATTATCCGTAACTGATTATTCTGACGCTAATGCACAAGGAACTGTTGGTGGAACTACTGAGATATCTTTCACTGTAACAAATGGAGCAGTAACAACTCCAACACCTTCGACTGGTAATACTGTTGTTAGTTTCACTCTAGTCAATTCTGAAACAAATAGAGATATAGCAACGATTACTAATGGAGCTACCATCAGCCTTTCTGCTCTTAAAGCAAACAAAATCAATATAAGGGCAAATACAGGTGCCGAAGTAAAAAGTGTTGCTTTCAAAATGGATGGCAAAGCAGGCAGAATCGAAAGCGAAGCTCCGTTTGCTATAGGAGGTGATAATAATGGAAATTATGGATCTTATTACCTTGCCTTTGGAAATCACACTGTATCCGCAACTCCTTATACCCAGGCGGGAACTAAAGGAACTGCAGGGACTACGTTATCAGTGAACTTTAATCTAGTAAAATAATCATCTTAAAAAGTTAAACTTAAATACCCGGCCTTGCCGGGTATTTTTTTTATTAATATTTTTAAACAAATGTTTTTATATTTCTTTTTTATCTAAAAGCTTAATTAATGATTATCAGATTATTTCTTCCCTTAACCTTCTTATTCTTTTTTTTGAATTTTAATTTTGAGGAGCCCTCATGTCAATGCGATTTTAGAATATTGCCTGAAACTGAGCAAATTAACGGATTGAAAACTTTTATAAAGCCAGGAGACGTTGTTTGTATTATGGCTGGAAAGAGGAAAAATCTTCAACTTATTAATATTGAGGGTGATTCGCTAAATCCTGTAAAGGTCATTAATTGTGGAGGAAGAGTCGAGATTTCTAATCTGGTATTGGGTTATGGAATAAAATTAGACAACTGTCATTACATAAAACTTACAGGGACGGGAGATGAAAACTTCGAATATGGTTTTTTAATTGACTCCACCAAAAAAGGAGCTAGTGGTATCATGGTGGGTAAAGGGAGTTCAGATTTTGAAATCGACCATATGGAAATAAGGAATAGTGGCTTTGCCGGTATTATGGCTAAAACAGACCCTGAATGTGATGGTAATTACAATAGAGGCACCTTTGTTCAAAAAAACGTATCTATTCATCATAACTACATTCATCATGTTAAAGGTGAAGCACTTTATGTTGGCAACTCTTTTTATAGTGGGTGGAATGGAAATAAGAAATGTCCCGATACATTGCTCTATCCACATGAATTGAAAAATGTAAAAATTTTTAACAATAAGATTTCGAATACGCAATGGGATGGTTTGCAACTGGGATGTGCTGTAAGCAATGCAGAAATCTTTAATAACAGTATCGATAGTTTTGGTCTCGCTAATATAGGTTCTCAGAGAAACGGCATTCAGGTAGGGCTTGGCACTACAGGGCTTGTATATAACAACAGAGTGTCAAACGGAATGGGCAATGGTATTATTGTTCTTGGGATAGGAGATAATATTATTTATAACAACCTTATTTCAAACTGCGGTGAGTTTGGTATCTTTTGTGACAATAGAGAAGTAAGGGATTCTTCCAAAATAATTTTAGTTAACAATTCTATTTTAAATCCGAAAAAGCAGGGAATTAAAATGTCTAATGAATTAACAGATAACTATATTCTTAATAATGTAATAGTAAGGACAGGAGAGCCTGGCGATAAGAAAGATTATTACATATCCTTCGGAGATAAGGCTGAAGCCAAAACAGAAGGAAACTTCACTTCAAATAAAAAATCGTTACTTAAACCTTTGCTTCAGAGTGCTTTTGTTTCTGAGGTCGCTCAAAAAGGGAGGCGGCAGGATGTTTTTTCTGTAGATGAAGATATAAACGGGAAAGCCAGAAGAAAATCCGGATCGCCAGATCCTGGTTGTACTGAATTCTGATTTTTGGTAAAATAAAAGTTTTTCGTATCCCCTGTTTGTAAGGGTTTACAAGAATTTTAAAAACAAATAAAGTGAAGTTGAGATTTTTTAAATATGGAAAAGCTCAACAGCATTTTATCATATTTATTTAACGCAGTATTTTTTTTGTTTGCCTGTTCAGGCTTTTGTTATGGTGCATCCGGATGTAACTGCGACTTTATAATTGAAGAAAATATTCTTTATGTAGATGGGAATACTTTGAAAATTACTCCCGGATCTACAGTCTGCATCAAATCATCTGTAAAAAAATATTTAGGGTTTGCTAATATACATGGGACTGCAGATAATCCGGTAATAATTATTAATTGTGGAGGAAAAGTAACTGTCAAAAATAATGACTGGTATTATGGTATCAGGATAAATAACTGCTCACATTTCAGACTTACAGGTACTGGGGAATCTAAGTTAACTTATGGTTTTGCTGTAATGCAAACAGGCGAGCAGATTCCAGGTGTCTCCATTGGAATGATGTCAACGGATATGGAAATTGATCATATTGAAATCGCAAATACTGGCTTTGCGGGCATACTGGCTAAGACAGATCCGGATTGCAGCGGTATTCCTAATAGAGGCAATTTCGTTCAGAAAAATACTTTTATTCACAATAATTATATTCATAATACGAAAGGCGAAGGTGTTTATCTCGGTTTCCCTCATTACAGGGGTGTCTTTAAAGATTGCAATGGGGCTTCTGTAAGGGTTTTTCCGCATGACCTTATAGGGGTGAGAGTTTATAATAATCTTCTCGAAAATATAGGCAGAGAAGGTATACAAGTAGGATGTGCAACAAGCGATGTTAAGATTTACTCCAACAAGATTGAAAATTACGGAAGAAACAATGATAAATATCAATCCGCAGGAGTACATCTCAGTACAGGTACTACTGGAGAGTTGTTTAACAATATGGTAGCTGATGGCAGCGGACCTGGCTTATGGCTTAATGGAGCAGGTGATAATTTTGTATATAATAATGTCTTTACCGGAATAGCTAAAAACGGGGACATGGCAATTTTGCTGGAAGACAGCATGGTCACTCCAGGTAAAGGTTATCATCTCATTAATAACACAATTCTTTCAGAAGCCTCTTCAGGTGTTGTCCTGAATAATAATTTCAATAGTTCAGGAAATGAGTTTATCAATAACATTCTTGTAACAACAAGAGGAAATAATTTTTTCAGTGTCGCAAATCCTGATTCATGGAGGGAAGTTGCCAATATAAGTGCTGAGAATACGGAGGAGCTTTATCTGGATGGTTTCATGCTATCTGATAAATCTCCCATGATTGATACTGGAATAGAGGTTCCGGGCATGCCTGTTCCTGATGATTATGTGGGGAATAAAAGACCTAGGGGAAATGGAATAGATATAGGTGCAATAGAGTCTCCTTATGCCAAGGAAGTGGATGATTTTTCGGTTTATCCATCACCTTTTGCGGGAGAGGCTAAGATAGTGTTTTTCCTTAAGGAAGATAGCGAAGTTAGTCTTGGACTTTATGATGCAAGGGGAGTGTTGGTTAAGGAAATTATACCTGCTAAGAAAATGTATTCAATGTCTTATAATTATTCAATAAGTGATACGGATCTCAGTTCAGGCGTTTATTTCTGCAGGTTGCAGAGAGGTAAAAAGTTTAAAGCTAAAAAAGTAGTAGTGCAGAAGTAAGTAATAATTTTATTGATAATTTTAAATATGAAAACAATTGACGCATTTATAAAAAGAATAAAATCTGATCCTGTACTTAAGAAGATTATCCATAGATTGCTTATTCCTAAAAATCAGGCAAGGCCAAGATTCTGGGTAAAATGGCTGATTAATCCTTTAGTGCATAAAAAAGGATCAGGAAGTATTATTCGTCCAATAACGAGAATGGATGTAGTTCCTTTTAATCCGTTTGTCATGGGGAAAAATTCTACTATAGAAGATTTTTCTACAGTCAATAATGGAATGGGACCTGTAGTGATTGGTGACCATGTAAGGGTTGGCATGTCAAATGTTATCATTGGACCAGTGAGTATTGGAAATTATGTTATCCTTGCTCAGAATATTGTTGTATCTGGTTTAAATCATGGGTATGAAGATATCTCTACACCTATTTGTTTGCAGAAATGTTCCGTTGCGGATATCATAATAGAAGATGAAGTATGGATTGGTGCAAATTCCGTTATTACCGCAGGTATTAAAATAGGCAAACACTCTGTTGTCGCAGGAGGCAGTGTGGTTACTAAAGATGTACCTCCATATTCTATCGTTGCAGGTAATCCTGCTAAAATTATTAAACAATATGATTTTGGAACACAGAAATGGGAAAGGGTTAAAGAACTCGTGAAGCAAAACGGAGTTAACTAAATGGGTTGAAATATGGATGGGATTACTCTTTATTCAAAAATAATTTTCTGGATTGGCCTGTTTGTAGTATTCTATACATATATGGGATATGGTATTGTTATGTTTTTCTTTGTAAAAGTTAAGAGGTTATTTAAAGGTAGAAGAAAGACAGGTGATGTTGATTATCAGCCAGAAGTAAGTTTTGTTGTACCTTGTTATAACGAAGCTGAGGTTATAGAATCTAAAATAAAAAATTCTATTGAACTGGATTATCCTAAAGATAAACTGAAAATAATATTTATAACCGACGGATCTAATGATGGCACTCCGGAAATAGTAAAACACTATGAAAGTATACTTCTTCTGCATGAAGATCAAAGAGGTGGCAAATCTGCTGCTGAAAACAGAGCTATGAAGCATGTTACTTCTCCTATAGTAATATTCTCAGATGCAAATACTATTTTGCCTAAGCAGACAATTAAAGAAATTGTAAAGCATTATGCTGATCCACTTACAGGTGCAGTAAGTGGAGAAAAGAGAATAATGTCAAAGGAGGCAGAAAATGCCTCCAGCGCTGGAGAAGGAGTTTACTGGAAATATGAGTCTTTTCTTAAACGTATGGATTCGGAAATGTCAACTATCGTAGGAGCAGCTGGTGAATTGTTCTCTTTCAGAAAGGAATTGTTCACTGATCTGGAAACTGATACTATACTGGATGATTTTATGCTTTCTATGAGAATAGCTGAAAAGGGCTACAGAGTTGTTTACGAACCTAATGCCTATGCATTAGAAACGGCATCTGCATCAGTCAGGGAGGAACTTAAGAGAAAAGTAAGGATTTGTGCAGGCGGGTGGCAGTCTATGAGTAGACTTGTATCAGCAATGAATCCATTTAAGGATTTCTGGCTGGCATTTCAGTTTATATCCCATAGAGTGCTAAGATGGAGCATTACACCTGTATTACTGCTTCTGATGCTTCCGGCAAACGGCCTGTTGTTTTTCGAGCATTATATATATCAAATAATATTTTCGGCACAGGTGCTATTTTATATTTCTGCAATGATCGGATGGTATCTTGCCAATAGAGAGTTGAGAGTAAAATTGTTGTTTATCCCGTATTATTTCTTTATAATGAATTATGCGGTATTTGCTGGGTTTATAAGGTTTGTGAAAGGGGATCAGTCAGCAGCCTGGGAAAGATCTAAAAGGGGGGCTGTAATTTCATGATTATATAAATATTTAATGCTCCAATGACAGCCTTTAATCGCAGTAAAGGCTGTTTTTTATTTAAGTTTTTCAAGACGGACATCAAATTGATTACTTATAGAACCCTGCTTTTTAAATCTTACTCTTAAATTTAAAATTATAGAGAAAAGCGTAATTCATTTTGGCTCTCCCTTTCTTCAGGAAATACAGAATTGAAGTGCATCAATATATTTTTGTAAACACCGGGCAATATTATAAGTTTTCATAATAATCATTATTCCTGGATGCTTCTTTAGGGAAGATTGATGTTATGGATTTTTTATCTATGCAATACCTTCAGGTTTTAACCTAAAAATGATTTGATTTTGAAAATATAATATAAGCTAATTTGAATTTGAAAACTGTGGTTCAAACTTCCATTTAGGATATGAAATTTAAAGTCTGCTGTTTGCTTATTGGTCTTCCTTTGGCATCTCTTGCGCAGACGATCATTCCCGCTATTGCATCTTATAAGTTCTCAGGTTTGACGTCCTATTATCATCCCGGATTTCTTAATGATAACGGTCCTCAGTTTGAAATTTATTTTCCTCTCAATGGTTATGCCGGAATTGGTAATGATTTCATAAAGCTCAATAAATTGGTTTCTGCATTGGATGGTGAACAGAATGTTCAAAACGACATTCTTGATCATCCTGAAAATTTCAAGAATTCAAACAGAATCCGTATGAATGGGACAGCATTTACTATTTTAGCTTATTATGTTCCTGACAGACTGCGTGGCAATTGGGCTTTTAATGCAGGAATTGCAGAACGGGCAGAGGCAGGAGTGGTATTTCCCGGAGACCTTATGAGGCTTGTTCTTGAAACAGATAAAGCTTTTGCCGGTCAGAGTAAAAGAATTAGTAATATTGACCTCAATGGTATTTATTACAGGGAGTTTTTTATTGGTGGAACACGGAAAATTTTTAAAAGAAAAAACTTTTCGATTTCCACAGGTGGGAGGGTGAAGTTTCTTTGGGGAATAGCATCTGTCTTAACTAAAAATGCTTCTGTAGATTTTTATATGGATAAAAGCGCAAAGTATATAGATGTTAATTCAAATTTTGATCTCTATACTTCTAATATCTTAAATAGTTCATTAAATCCATTGAATAGTAATGGTATAGGTATGGCTTTTGATGGGGGTGTTTCTTTTAATTTAAAAGATTATACGGCATCTCTTTCTGTGGTAGACCTTGGAGGTATAAAATTCAATAAATCTCTTGAACATCTGCAGCATAGTTCATCCATTCATTTTGAAGGTTTCAATCCAGATGAAGGTTTTAAAGGGATTAAAGACGATACCATATTTAATGACTTGACAGTAAATAGAACTCCGGACCGTTATAAACATTTTTTAAATCCAAGATTGAATATTCTCTTTTCCTGGAGAAGCAAAGAGGATGATAAAATTTTGTTTAACCGAACACTTGTACAATATAGCAAACACAGGGCTTATATTTCTTTGTCAGGTCTTTTGAATGAATTCAGGATTAATGAATTGTCAAATCAGTTGTCGATTGGTTATACTTACAACTGGAAAGATTTTTTTGAGATAGGCCCTGGTTTTTTTGCGGGAGGAAATGCAAGAATTGGATTAGGATGCATGGCTTCTATTAAATACAGATGTTTTACTATAGGTGCTGCAACTTCAAACTTATTTCCTTTAGTTACCAAATTGGGAAAGGGAACAGATATTTCAATCAGTTCTCTGTTTTTCTTTTGAGTTTTATTATTTTTTTTACTCAAATTCTAGCATTCGAATTGCTTTAAAAATTTCATGGAAAATTGTAATTGTTTGTAATTCAGATTTTTTGAATTATATGTTTATAGTCGAATTTAATAAGGAAGTAATCTGAATCAAGGGTTCTTCAATGGAAAAATAATCTTCCATAAGCGAACTAATACTTAAAAATTACCTTTTTAATATTATTCTGTAAGATTTCAATCTAAAACCTGTCAGGAAATTGACGGAATCTTTATAGATTTGCCCTCTCATTGGAATAATATTATGCAATTAAGTGAACAGGAACTAATTAGAAGAGAAGAAAGGGAAACTTTGATGAAAATGGGGATAAATCCTTATCCATCAGAGACTTTTCATGTAAATGTATCAGCAAAAGACATCCATCAGCATTACGAACAGCGAAAGACCGATTATAAGAATGTTTCCATTGCAGGAAGGATCATGAGCAGAAGGATCATGGGAAATGCGTCTTTTGTAGAGCTTCAGGATAGTTCCGGCAGAATTCAGTTATATGTAAGAAGAGATGATCTTTGTCCTGAAGAGGATAAAACATATTACAATACATTCTTTAAAAAGCTTCTGGGTATAGGAGATTTCATCGGTGTTACAGGATATGTATTTACCACCCAGACCGGAGAAATTTCTATTCATGTTACCAGCCTTACATTGCTTACGAAAGCCTTAAAACCTCTTCCTATCGTAAAAGAAGCGGAAGATGAGCAAGGTAATAAAAAAGTATTTGATGCATTTTCAGATCCTGAGCAGAGATACCGTCAGAGATATGTGGATCTTATCGTAAATCCGGATGTAAAGGATACTTTTATTAAGAGAACTGCTCTTGTAAATACGATGAGAGATTACCTTAATAACAAAGGTTATCTTGAAGTCGAAACACCAATTCTGCAACCTCTTTATGGAGGTGCAGCAGCTAGGCCGTTTAAGACGCATCATAATACTCTTGATATGACTCTTTACCTTAGAATCGCAAATGAGCTATACCTGAAAAGGCTTATCGTTGGCGGTTTCGATGGTGTTTATGAATTTTCAAAAGATTTCAGAAACGAAGGCATGTCTCGTTTCCACAATCCTGAGTTTACCCAGATAGAGTTGTATGTTGCTTATAAAGACTATAACTGGATGGCTGACCTGGTAGAGGAAATGGTTGAGAAAATTGCTTTGAAACTTCATGGTACTACTGAGGTGAAGGTTGGTAACAACGTGATCAGCTTCCAGAGACCTTGGAAACGTTTTACTATGTTTGAAGCAATCAAGCATTTCACAGGTATCACTATTGATAACATGGATGAGGATGAACTTAGAAATGTTGCGAAAAGCCTTAACATAGATGTGGATGATTCAATGGGCAAAGGA
This sequence comes from Sporocytophaga myxococcoides, assembly GCF_000775915.1. Lineage (NCBI taxonomy): Bacteria > Pseudomonadati > Bacteroidota > Cytophagia > Cytophagales > Cytophagaceae > Sporocytophaga > Sporocytophaga myxococcoides. The sequence goes on along the minus strand of NZ_BBLT01000004.1, from coordinate 421,270 downwards.
AAGCTGATAGATGAGATATTCGGAGCGAAGTGCGAACCGAATCTGATCCAGCCTACATTTATCATGGATTACCCCGTAGAAATGTCACCACTGGCAAAAAGACACAGAACGAAAGAAGGTCTGGTAGAACGTTTTGAAGCTATCTGTAATGGAAAAGAAATCTGCAACTCATTCTCGGAATTAAATGATCCTGTGGATCAGAGAGCCAGATTTGAAGAGCAGCTGGAGTTAGGGAAAAGAGGAGATACAGAGGCTATGGTTCTTGATGAGGACTTCTTAAGATCTCTTGAATATGGTATGCCTCCAACAGCAGGTCTTGGTATTGGTATAGATCGTCTTGCAATGATCATGACCAATTCAAATTCTATTCAGGATGTTATCTTCTTCCCTCAGATGAAACCTGAAAAGCAGATGCAGCAGGCATCTGATGCTGAATATCTTGCCAGAGGAATTCAGAAAGAATGGATTCCATTGATGCAGAAAGCCGGAATAAATAACATTGAACAATTAAAATCCGCAAACGCCAATAAGTTGTTCAATGACCTTTGCGGAATGAGAAAAAAAATGAAGCTTGAAATCAAAGCTCCAACAATCGATGAGGTAAAATCCTGGATCGAAGCATAATTGCAAAATTATATTTATTAAAAGTGTAAGTATCGAAAGGTGCTTACACTTTATGTTTTTAATAGAACAGAGATTCCGAATAATTCCTAAAACCTCCATAAACATAATGAAATTACTTACTCCCGAACACTGGAAAAGCTATGAACTGATAGACTCGGGAAATTATAAAAAACTGGAGAAGTTCGGTGAATTCATTCTTTCCCGACCAGAACCTCAGGCTGTTTGGGATCCTTCCATGAGGGAAGATGAATGGAACAAATTGAACAATGCTGCTTTCGTTAAGAAAAAAGAAGAAGGCAATAAAAACTTTGATAGTGAAAGAGGAGAGTGGGTGCTGAAGAAAGGAATGAAAGAGCAATGGTTAATGCCATATTCTTACAAAGGAATGGAGTTGAAGTTCAGACTGGGTCTTTCAAGCTTTAAGCATGTTGGAATTTTTCCTGAACAGGCATCTAATTGGGATTATATTTATGATACTGTAAAAGCTATGTCAGGAAAGCCAAAAGTCCTGAATCTTTTTGCTTATACCGGAGGAGCTTCTATTGCAGCGAAAGCTGCCGGAGCAGATGTAACGCATGTTGATTCTGTAAAGCAGGTGATTACCTGGTCAAGAGAAAATATGGAAGCATCTCAACTGGCTGATATTCGTTGGGTTGTAGAGGATGCAATGAAGTTTGTACAAAGAGAAGTGAAAAGGGGAAATAAATATCAGGGCATTATTCTTGACCCACCTGCTTATGGAAGAGGCCCTACAGGAGAGAAGTGGATTATCGAGGAACATCTGAATCAAATGTTAAAGTACTGCGCAGATCTGCTGGATAATGAGAATTATTTCTTTATCATCAATCTTTATTCAATAGGATTTTCGGCGCTTATCCTTGAGACATTTACCAAACAACTTTTTGGCGATAGAAAAAATCTGGAAATAGGGGAGTTATTCCTTCAGGATGGGTTTAAAAAGAAATTGCCTTTAGGAGTATTCTCAAGATTTAGCTCTGTAAAAGGTTAATCCGGCTTTATAGATGCCATTGCTTCAGGCATTGGCATCTAATATTCTTTATTTTTTATAATTTTATTACTACATTTTTTCCTGCATTTTACCCACCTGTTCTTAAGCCTTAATTTTTCCCTTTTAAATCCTCTTAAAATATAATTGAATAACTATTGTTCTTCGAGCTCAGTTGAATAAATAAACATGCAATGACATCAGTATAGCTGTCTTTGCCAAAAGATAGACGCGTATGAGAAGTTGGACGAAATTAATGATGGCTCTGGTTCTATCCTTCACAGGAGTGAATCATTTTATATATGCAGGTCTTCAGGCCCCTGCTCCAAAAGACACAAATATTGTTGTTCCGGAGCGGATGAATTTCACCTTGGCGGCAGAGAGATCAAGGCCTGCTGTGGTTTTTATTCAGACATATTCAAATTCACCTCAAGGTTCTGCTTCTCTTGAAAATCCACTTCAGGATTTATTGGAAGAATTATATGGTGGTCAGGCAGAAACTCCTCAGGGAGATCAAAGTAAGGATAAGGAGCAGAAACCACAGGAGTATCCTATTGCATCAGCATCAGGGGTTATTATTTCAGGGGAAGGCTATATTGTGAGTAATAATCACGTGATTGAAGGTGCAGATAGAATTGAAATTGTACTGAATGATAAAAGAAGTTATAATGCAAAGGTAATAGGCATAGATCCCGAAACAGATTTGAGTCTTCTGAAAATTGAAAGCGGTGAAGTGACTCCTATAATTTATGGAAATTCAGACATTATAAAAATAGGGGAATGGGTACTGGCAGTTGGAAATCCATTTAACCTGACTTCAACCGTAACCGCGGGAATAGTAAGTGCCAAAGGCCGTAACGTAGGTGTGCTGGCAGAACAAAGCAATATGGCAATCGAATCATTCATTCAGACAGATGCTGTTGTAAACGTCGGAAACAGTGGTGGTGCCTTAGTCAATATAAAGGGTGAGCTGATAGGCATCAACACAGCTATTGCCAGTCCGACAGGTTCATATGCCGGATATTCATTTGCAGTACCCTCAAATATTGTTTTTAAGGTAGTAGAAGATCTGAAAAAATATGGTCAGGTTCAAAGGGCAATTCTGGGCGTTACGATTCAGGACCTGGATGCAGCTTTAGTAAAAGCTAAAAAAATTCCTGATTTCCACGGGGTCTATGTAGATTCTGTTGTAAAAGGAAGTTCTGCAGCCGAAGCAGGAATTCAAAAGGGAGATATAATTAAAATGATTGAAGGTCATATTGTAGACTCTCCTGCTGAGCTCCAGGAGATAGTCGCCATTCACAGACCAGGGGATAAGATCAAATTGTCTTATTCTCGAGATGGTAAAGTGCGTGAGACAGAAGCGCTTCTTAAAAACAGTACTGGAGGAACCAAGCTTAGCAAAAAAGATCCTAATGAAATGGGAGGGCTTGTGGGTGCTCAGATGAGGGACCTTTCAAAAGAAGAAGCAAAAAAATTTAAGGTTAAAGGTGGTGTGAAAATTGAAAAAGTATTACCGGGAAAGTTTAAAAGTGCCGGTATGGCCGACGGATTCATCATCACTCATATTGATAAAATCCCAGTGAAATCTATTGAAGATGCAACTAAGATCATTAATAAGAATAAACAAAATGGTGTGCTGGTACAGGGTATTTACCCAAATGGTGAAAAAGCATTTTATGCCATAGCTTTCTAAATTAAATAAGTTGTTTTAAGGGGAGAAATAAGCAGTCAGGAGTTGTACTCTTTACTGCTTATTTAATTTTAATTCAAAAATTTAGAAATACGATTTAGTTCGTTTTATGATTTTAAATTAATGAAAATTAGGTAGTTTATGGGGTGATTGAAATTAAGTTCTTTATATGTTTATTAAGTGAATGAACATTCATTTATATTTGCCAACTAGTATCAGAAATGAGAGCTAGAGACGAAAATAAGGAAATAGCAATCAGGCAGAAGGCTGTCGAGATGATTGTGAAGGAAGGGCTGGACGGGCTCAGTATGCAAAAGCTAGCCAGAGCTGCTGGTGTATCTCCTGCTACAATTTACATTTACTACAAAGATAGAGAAGACCTGATCATCCAACTTGCTTTGTATGCCAGTGAAAAGCTAACCTGTACAAGTCTTGAAAATTTCGACCCGGAAATGAGTTTTGAAGAGGGGATGAAATTACAGTGGAGAAACAGAGCCAGATTTTTTACAGAAAATCCAACAGAAATGCTTTTTGTGGAACAGATCAAACATTCCCAGTATTATGAGCGCTTTGTGGAAGCTAATAAAGAGCATTTCAGAGATGTAATGAGAAAATTTACACGGAATGCCATTAAAAACAATGAATTAATTGAATTACCTTTTGAAGCTTATTGGTCTGTGGCATTCGGCCCTTTATATCAATTAATCAAATTTCACTCTCAAGGTCATAGCTATGCCAATAAAGAATTTCACCTGACCGATGAGTTGATGATGCAGACGCTCCAGTTAGTTCTAAAAGCTTTAAAGCCATAATTTTTTACTGTTGGCAAAATGAAAAGTTTATTTTAAATAAGATCACTATGGAAACAAATACTACAGTGCTGGTCTTCAAGACTAATATCAATTATAAGAAAGACCTGAAGCTGATCGAACCTCTCTTCAGTAATGTAACAGAAATTTCTACATGGAGTGTAGATCTGGAAGATCATGATAAAGTACTTAGACTGGAATCTTCTACAATTGATATAAAAACAATAATTAAGATAATTAACGAAGCGGGCTTCTTTTGCGAGGAGCTTTTGGATTAAATAAAAAAATGACAACTACAATTCATAAGGAAAAACTCTTCACAGGATATCAGGTCTTCATGATTGCTATGCTGGCGATTCTGCAGTTTACAGTTATTCTTGATTTTATGGTTTTATCTCCACTTGGAGTAATACTGTTAAAAGAACTTAATATGAAAACATCTCAGTTTGGTCTGGTTGTTTCCGGTTATGCTATTAGCGCAGGTATTGCAGGAATCATGGCTGCTGGTTTTGCAGATAAATATGACAGAAAAAAAATGCTGATGTTTTTTTATATCGGCTTTATCGTGGGTACTGTTTTTTGTGCTTTGGCTACAGACTTTCTTTCACTGCTCATTGCTCGCATCGTCACTGGATTATTCGGCGGGGTTTTATCATCAATAGGCTTTGCGATTATCACAGACTTATTTAAAATGGAAGTAAGAGGGAGAGTAATGGGATTTGTGCAAATGGCATTTTCAGTAAGTCAGGTATTAGGTATACCTGTCGGTCTTTATCTGGCCAACCATCTGAACTGGCATGCTCCTTTCTGGATGATTGCAGGACTGGGCGTTATAATTGGTGTAATTCTTTTTACATATATGAAACCTGTTAATGAGCACCTGAAAATCAAATCAGACCGAAATGCATTATACCTTCTTGCAAAAACTTTTTCCAATATCCCTTATCTGAAAGCCTTTGCATCAACTACATTGCTGGCAACAGGAGGCTTTATGATTATGCCTTTTGCCAGTGCTTTTACTACTAATAATCTTGGGATTTCGCAGGAAGATCTTCCGATACTTTACGGTGTTACCGGGATATTTTCAATGATTGCAGGTCCTTTTATCGGAAAATACAGCGATGTATTAGGTAAGTTTAATATTTTCTTTATTGGAACAGTATTAAGCATTGTTACCCTATTGATCTATTGTCATCTTGGCGTTACACCTTTGTGGTTATTAATTGTTATAAATATCTTTATGTTTTTCGGAATTACTGCCCGCATCATATCTTCTTCCGCACTGATGACAGGAATTCCGAATCCTGATGACAGAGGTGCCTTTATGAGCATCAATTCTGCAGTACAGCAAATTTCAGGGGGAATAGGATCTGGTATTGCCGGACTCATAGTTGTTCAGACTTCTGTAGGAAAAATTCTTCACTACGATATACTTGGTTATGTAGTTACTGTAGCAATGATTATTGCTTTGGTTGCAATCTATTATGTCAATAAACAAGTAGAAGAAAAACAAAAGAATGTATTGAAATCAACAGGAAACCAACAAAAGATAGCTGTAGGATAGTTTATTTACTTATATCAATAGGATTCTTTCCATGTCGGCTATTTGCCTTACTCAAAATAATTTTAAATAAACATATTTATCTCTACTTTGTCACAACTAAGTTATTAGTTTTCTGCGATTTTTATTCAATGGTTTTGATACTTTGTTTAAGAGATCTTGCAGTGATAAAACCTTTTGAGGTAATAGTTTAATAATACTTTTGCAAAGTATGGGAGTAGTAGGTTGCATTCCTTCATTTCTATAGAGTTGTTTTTCTATTTGGACAAATAATAAAGCCAAGGATGTCATAGCCATGTGTCTATGCCACCCTTTATAACCTCTTATTTGATATTCATTCATCCCCAATTGCTGTTTGGCTTCCTGAAAAGATCTTTCTATAAAATATCTTTGAGCCTGCATGAAGGCAAGCCTTTCCAATGATTCATTTATTGCATTAGTTATAGTATACCTGATGGTTCCGTCCTCATCTTTACGGATTAATAATATAACATTCATTACAGATCCATCAGCTTTCTTTACAATATTTGCGGGGCAGGAGAAAAACTTAGCTTTTACATTTTTTCCATTATTGTTCTTTCTCAATATAATTTCTCTGTAATCGGTTTCCTTGATTTGACTGGCAATTTTATTAACAACTATCGACCGACCTTTAATTATTTTTCTGGTTGATTTTCTTCCCCTCTTTCCAATACTGTTAACAGGTTGTAAAACTTTTGGGAGCTTTAAATATACTGCATGGTGATTAGGAATATCGGCCACAAATGTGATAGAGAGATCCTGTAAAGAAAAAAGTAAACTAGAGTCTCTTCCGTAAAAACTATCAAAACAAACCCACTTAAATGGAATTTTAAAAACTGTTTTTACTCTGATTATAATTTCCAGAGCTATTTCTATTTTAGTCTTATAGGTTTTATCTATAGCAGGTATGTCTGTTTCTTTTATATCGATCCACTTTTGCGGTAAAAAGAGAACAGCCAAAATAAGACAGTATAGATTTCTGCAGATGAGACTAGCAAATACTCCAACTTGGCAATTGGCTAGTTTTCCGAGCTGTCCGCAATACTGATGTGAAACACCCACAGACTTGTTACCTTTTTTAGGAAAACTACTTTCATCAATTGCTAAGCATAAATCATTCTTCCAGCTTGAAGGAAGTATGCTTGTATATTTAGAGGCTATTAAAGAAAAAAGTTGATTATAATCCCAGGGACTATTAGAAATAAAATGATTTAAAGATTGTTCATTGCAGGAAACTTTCTCACTTATACTTTGACAGTTTCTTTTTTCAGAGAGAAAAAGGCCATTAAAATATTGATCACAAATCTGATCTGAAGAACTATTGTAAAGGGTGAATACTGACTTAAAACATTCTACAAAGGCCGTTAGCCGGCCTTCAAGGCCTTGCGCAAATGTAGTTTTCTTGTCATATTTGCTATTATCTTTTAAAAAGCGAGGGGTGGTTTTTCTTGTCAATTAAAAACCCTTCGCTTATTTTTTTTTATAAAGATATTATAACTTATTGAATATCTATATTTTTATTGTGACAAAGTAGAGTTATTTATATGAAATTGTTAAATATAATTATTGCGTTTGTTATGCTCACAAACCTTGCCTTTGCTCAGGGCAAAGATGTTATTTATTCCGATGGCTCTGCTTCTTTAAAAGGATATTATGCAAAGGCACAGGGTTCGAAAGGAAAAGTTCCTGGTGTGGTTATAATCCATGCGTGGATGGGACTTGATGATCATGCAAAACATTCTGCTGATAAGTTGAGCAAGTTGGGGTATAATGCCCTTGCTGCCGATATTTATGGTGAAAACTCAAGACCAAAAGACAGACAGGAAGCCGCGAAAATGTCTTCATATTATAAAAATAATCCTGCTATTTATCAATCCAGAATCAAAGCCGCACTCCAACAACTGATACAATTGGGTGCAGATCCTGATAAGATTGTTGTAATGGGATATTGCTTTGGAGGCACAGGGGCTCTGGAAGCAGCAAGGGGAGAGCTTCCGGTAGCAGGAGTAGTTTCTTTTCACGGTGGACTTGGAAAAGATACATCTCGTGCGAATGCATTAATTAAGCCTAAAGTACTTGTGTTACATGGTGCTGATGATCCTTATGTCCCAGAAAGTGAAATTAAAAACTTTCAAAAAGAAATGCGTGATGGTAAAGCAGACTGGCAGATGGTTTACTATGGAAATGCTGTCCATGCTTTTACTGAAGAACGAGCAGGTAACGACAACTCCAAGGGCGCAGCCTATAATGAAAAAGCTGCTAAGCGTTCCTGGGAAGCTTTGATCGTCTTCTTAAAAGAGGTTTTCGGAGCTTGAAAAAAGAGACTCTAATTTTTTTCATTGATGCCATCCCTTCTTGTGATGGCATCAGTTTTTTAAAACAACTTCTCATTATTCTTATGCCTGTCTTTATCTCTGATACTTTTCTTTGCCATACTTTTATTCAGAGCTTCAGTCAGATCTACTCCTGTCTGATTTGCGAGGCATATCAGTACGAACAGAACATCAGCGAATTCGTCTCCAAGATCTTTGCCATCTTCACCTTTTTTAAATGATTGTTCTCCATATCTTCTTGCCATGATCCTTGCAACTTCTCCAACCTCTTCCATTAAGATAGCGGTATTAGTCAATTCATTGAAGTAGCGGACTCCGGTAGTTTTAATCCACTGGTCAACAGCTTCCTGAGCTTCTTTGATAGTCATTTAATTTTTATTTTTTGTGTCAATAATAATAGTTACAGGTCCGTCATTTAAGAGTTGTACCTGCATATCCGCACCAAATTCACCTGTAAAAACCTTTTTCCCGAGTTCAACTTCACTAAGTTTTACAAATTGTTCATACATGGGAATTGCTTGATCAGGTCTTGCAGCATCAATAAAGGAAGGTCTGTTGCCTTTTTTAGTACTCGCATGTAAGGTAAACTGACTCACAACCAGCAGATCTCCATTGATATCTTTCAAAGACAAATTCATTTTGCCTTCATTGTCAGAAAAAATTCTCAGGTTAATTATTTTTTTAGTAAGCCATTCTGAATCTTCCTGTGTATCTTCATGTGCAATACCTAAAAGAACCAGAAGTCCCTGGACGATACTGGATTTTAGTGTGTTGTCAATTGTAACGGAAGCCTGTTTAACTCTTTGAATAACAGCAATCATTAATAAATTTTTCTAATTGAAATAAAAGTATAAATTTTGTAAAAAAATAATGCAAATGCTTTCCAAAAGCAAATCGGAAATAATCAATAATATTAAAGAAATTATTAGCGAAAAAAGAAATGCTTTAATTGCTGCAGGAATTTCTATTATAGGAATATTTCTCATCTTTATTGCTTTCAGATTTTATAAAAGTGAAAAGAATACAGTATATGAATTGTTATCTCCTTCATCAGTAGTATTAATGGAATCTGAAGATCTTACAGAAGTAATGAAGGAATGCAGGTCTTCTTCTTCCATGTTTTCCTCGGTTCCGTTTCTTGAGTTTCTATACACGCATTTAAATGAAGATCCACTTCTGGACAGCCTTATCAATTTTTCGGATAAACAAAAGGTGTACATATCTTTGAATGCTGCTGGTAAAAGTGATGTAGATCTTATTTACTATTTGAAAAGAGATAAAGAAAAAGCTCATGCCGATTTTGAAAAACTTGTCAAACAGGACGCTTCTTTAACGCTAGATCACCGGCTCTTCAATGATATCATGATTTACGATTTAGGTAGAAGGGGAGAGAGGAAAAAATTTTCGTTTATATTTTATAAAGAGTATTTTATTGGAAGTTTTTCCGGATTCCTTCTCGAAGATGTTATCAGAAATTTTGAACGGAATAAAGACCTCAACTGGACTAAGGCTAATGATTTTGATGGGATTAAAACTTCAACAAAAATATTTATAAATCATAAGAACCTGCCTGGATATTTATCACTCTATTGCACACCCAAATATGTTAAAGGTCTTAAAGGACTGGAAAGTTTTGCATCTTACTCAGGCGTCACCTGGGAAAAAGAAGGATCTGGATTGATTTTGAACGGTAAGACTGTAGCAGAGGAAAAACAGTTTCTATATACTTTTAGAAATCAAACTCCTGTTAAGTTTTCGATGGGATCTGTAATTCCTGAAAATGCTTCAACTATTTTCAGATTAAGCGTTTCCGATTTTTCCTCCTGGTTTGCTGAATATGATAAAATCAACGAAGAAATATCATTGAATGGAGGTAGCTTCCAACAATTAAATAAAACTGTTCAGCTTATTAAAGATGAAGTAGCTTGGGTGATTGTTGAGCCTGAATTTTCAGATAGAATATTTCAGTATGCCATCATAAAAACTTCTGATGCTAACAATTTTATGACGGCCTTCAGAAGCATTGCTGATTCTTCTACTTCTGTTACTTCTGCCAATCCGAACAGGAAGATTTATGCCGTACATAAAAAGGATATTCTTACTCATTTATTCGGTCCGGTATTTTCAGATTTTAAAGAATATTTCATTACAAGCCATGGCAATTTTGTTGTGATTGGAAACCAGCTGGCTGCATTGGAAACTTACCTGCAGCAGGTTCAAAACGGATACGTTCTGAAAAAGACACCAGGAATAAAGTTTTTTACAGAACCTTCGAATGTATCACTCTATATAAATCCAGCCCGTTCTGAATTCCTTGCGGGTAAATGCATCCGTGATACACAGATAAAAAACAATTGGACTAGATCCTCAGCTTCTCTTTCCTATACTGGTATAAGCTTTTCTATAGGCTCTGATGGAAAGTTTTCATTCAGGTATATTATTCAAAAGGGCAAAGCAGGCGCAACAGAAACTCCTAAGTCGCTTGCTGTCAATAAAACTATACAGTTCAATACGGGACTTATTTCGGAGGCTTATCCATTAAGAGTAATATCAGGACTGGAGGAGCATTTTCTGGTTCAGGATTCACTATTTAATACCCATCTGTTTTCCAGGTTTGGTACTTTGTTATGGAGCGCTAAAGTAGAGGGAAAATTAAGTACGGAACCGGTTTGGGGAAATATTGACAAGAAAGGAAAAGATGAAATAGTTTTTGCAGTAAGAAATAAAATTTATGCCATCAATAGTGCTAATGGTCAAGTTATAAAAGGGTTTCCACTAGCTATTGCAGGTAAAGTACATATTACTTCCCTTGCTTTGATTGATTATGATGGGAGCAAAAATTACAGAATTTTTGCGGGTGACGATTCTGGTAGTATTTATGCTTTGGATACTCAGGGAAAACTACTTGATGGATGGAAGCCTAAAAAAATTGATTATAGTTTAGTCGGCAGACCATATCATGTACGTGTAGCTGATAAGGATTACATCATAGCCTTGTCAAGGAAGGGGAAGTTGCATGTGTTCAATAGAAAAGGGCAGCTTATTGATGGTTTCCCTATAAAGCTGGAGCATGCAACAACAAGTCCGTTTTTTATCGAAAAGAGTTCTTCAGCAAGTAATAGTTATATCTCGATCCTGTCAGAAAAAGGAGAGTTGGTTAAAGTAGATTTTACGGGCAAAATAGCAAAGAGAACTCAGCTTTTTCGGTTAAGTCCTGAAAGCAAATTTTCCCTTTATCCAGATGATAGAATTAAGTCGTATACTATTGTGAGGAAAGATAAAGATCGTCTGGATTTTCTTGATATGTCTCTCAGTCCATTATTTACTCAGACAAATTTTCCCTTGGATAAGTATGATATAAAATATATCCATTCAATAGCGGCTAATATTTCTTACTGGCTTGTAATCGATCTTACAAATCGCAGAAGCATTTTGTTTACTCCAAATGGAAAATTTCTAGGCGAGGGATGGATTAAAAGTCAGGAAAAGCCTACCGCAGTTTATCTGGAAAAATATAATGAGGGAAGTTTAGTTAAAGTGAATAAAAAAAGTATTGAGATAGTCCGAATAAGATAACCTTTCGGGATTATTTCTGTAAATTTAATATACCAATCTATATAAATATACATGGCATTAAGAACAATAATTATTCTGGCATTAACTTTTGTTTCCCTGAATATTTCTGCTCAGAGCAGACCTAAAGAAGGTTTGGCTCCCAAAGCAAATATTTACCTTGTTGAGGGAGATTCGGAAAACCTGATTACATATTTGAAAAAGAACAAAGAAAACAAGATTAAAGTAAAGCTTGAAGGAGGAATAGAAAATGTAAAACACACTATGTACGTTACTTCCAAGCATGCTTCTATAAAACCGGATCTTGAAGTTGAAAACCAATACATAATCGTACCAAAGGAAGAAAACGTTGAAATCATTGTAGATATTAAGACAGAAGAAGATTACAATCAGATACAGATGGTTGATAAAAATGGTAAGCAGAAAAAGGAGATCGTGAAGAAGTTGACACCAAAGACCTATATGGTTGGTTATGAAAAGGTAAAAGTGAATTAAGCTTTAAGCAGTAGAGACGCTATGCCTGGCGTCTCATTTTCCGCCACAAATGATTTTTAAATTTTTCAGGGAGTGAGGATAAAAACTTGTAAGTGAATGTTAAAAGTCAAATGGTATCAAAGATATATCAGCATTGGTGTGAGCCTATGTTTTTATTTTAGTTATTATATTTTTTTTATTTAGTCAATGGAAAATAGTTGGAATCCTGAAAGGGAGCGTGTTAAACAATACAGAGAAAGTATCGGATGGAAAAAGTGGGGACCATATTTAACAGAAAGGCAATGGGGTACTGTAAGAGAGGATTATAGTGCTTCCGGAAGTGCCTGGGAATTTGTCTCTCATGATATGGCCAGAAGCAGAGCCTATAGGTGGGGAGAAGAAGGTATTGCAGGAATTTCAGATAATAAATCATTACTTTGTTTTGCTCTTGCTCTCTGGAATGGTAAAGATCCCATACTGAAAGAGAGACTATATGGCCTCTCAGGAAACGAAGGAAATCATGGAGAAGATTGTAAAGAGTTATATTATTACCTTGATAATACGCCCTCTCATTCTTACATGAAAATGCTCTACAAGTATCCTCAAAGGGCATTCCCTTATTCTAAAATAGTTGAAGAAAATGGAAAACGGACAAAGGCAGATCCGGAATATGAAATTCTGGAAACCGGAGTTTTCGATGATGATCGCTACTACGATGTTTTTATTGAATATGCAAAGGCTGACAAGGAAGATATTTTAGTTAAGATCAGTATTACCAACAGGGGGGCTGATCATTGCAGGCTTACAGTTTTACCTACAATATGGCTGAGAAATACTTGGTCCTGGGATAGTAAAAGTTTTAAGCCTTCCATGCAAGCCGTTTCTAATGATGAAATCAGTATAAATTACAGACGCGATAAAACCTTTCATTTGTATGCAGAGAATCATAGAAGATTCCTCTTCTGTGACAATGAGACCAACTACAAAAGACTATACAATTTTGCCAACTCTACGACTTATTGTAAAGATGGTATTAATGATTATATAGTTGAAGGTAAGAACGAAACTGTAAATTTTAAAGATGGGACGAAAGCTTCAGCGTTTTATGAACTTGATTTTGCTCCTGGAGAAACAAAAGTGATCAAGCTTAGACTTTCGGATAAGCCACATCATGGAGCGTTTGATGAGTTTGATGATATATTCGGATTGAGACTGAATGAAGCTGATGCCTTTTATAAGGATTTGCAGAAAAACGTTTTAGACCCGGAGTTGAGAATGATTCAGAGGCAATCCTATGCAGGAATGTTATGGAGTAAACAGTTTTATTACTTTAATGTAAATCAATGGCTGGAAGGAGATCCGGGGCAGCCAGCACCTCCTGAAGAAAGGAAGTATAAAAGAAATAGTCAATGGAGACACCTTAGTAATTCCAATATAATCTCAATGCCCGATAAATGGGAATACCCTTGGTATGCCGCTTGGGATCTGGCATTTCATTGTGTACCTCTTGCTCGGTTAGATCCTAATTTTGCAAAGAGACAACTGGTCGTGCTGCTGAGAGAATATTACATGCATCCCAATGGACAGATTCCCGCATATGAATGGAACTTCAGTGATGTTAATCCTCCAGTACATGCATGGGCAGCACATAAAGTTTATCAGATAGATAAAGAGTTTACCGGGAAAGGGGATTATGATTTTCTCGAAAAAGTCCTTCATAAACTCCTGCTTAATTTTACATGGTGGGTAAATCAAAAAGACATTAGCGGTAACAATATATTTGAAGGAGGCTTTTTGGGCCTCGATAATATTGGTGTATTTGACAGAAGTCAGAAACTGCCTACCGGGGGATATCTTGAGCAGGCTGATGGTACAAGTTGGATGGCTATGTATTCATTAAACCTTCTTAAAATCAGCACTGAACTGGCTATGGTGAAACCAGTTTATCAGGATTTGGCTACAAAATTTTTCGAACACTTTCTCTATATCGCCGGTGCCATTACCAATATTGCAGGACAAGGTATCAGTCTTTGGGACAATGAAGAAGAGTTCTTTTATGATGTGCTTCACAAGCCGGAAGGAGAAAGTATACCAATGAAAATCAGGTCAATGGTAGGTCTGATTCCAATGTTTGCTGTGGAAACTATAGAGCCGGAAATGGTCTCTGATCTTCCCGATTTTAAACGGAGACTGGAATGGGTGCTGGAAAATCGGCCGGATCTTTCTGTTTTAATATCCAGATGGTATGAAGCAGGGAAAGGTGAAACAAGACTGCTTTCATTGCTTAGAGGAGCAAGGCTTAAAAACTTATTGCAGAGAGCATTAGACGAAAAGGAATTTTTATCTGATTATGGTATCCGAGCTTTATCTAAATACCATAAGGATAAGCCTTATGAAATAAAGGTCAATGATAATTTATTCTCTGTGAGTTATCTTCCCGGAGAATCTGACTCAAAACTTTTTGGAGGAAACTCTAACTGGCGAGGACCAATATGGTTTCCTGTTAATTTCCTCCTGATTGAATCACTGAATAAGTTTTATCATTATTTCGGAGATGATTATAAAGTAGAATATCCGGTAAACTCAGGGAATCTTTTAAGTCTTAATGAAATTGCCCATCATCTGGGAGATCGTCTCATTAAGTTGTTTACAATGAATGCAGAAGGTAAAAGACCTGTATTTGGCAATGTCGACAAGTTAAACAAAGACCCTAATTTTAAAGACTATATTCTTTTTTACGAATATTTCCACGGTGATTCGGGCAAAGGCCTTGGAGCTTCTCATCAGACCGGCTGGACCGGGCTTGTAAGTGAACTGATATCTCAGAAATATGAATTCATGAATCGGAAGAAAGGTTAGATCTCAAAATGAACTTGTCCGGAAAGGAATCACAGGATTCTTAATCTCCGGACAAGTCATCTTTTGTACTCTGTATTAACCTCTTTAATTCAAAAAACCTGAGGGCAACGGAAATGTTTAAATGCAAACAATTTGCCGGTATTTAAATTTAGTCCGACCAGGATTTCTATGATAAACACCTGTATAGGTAAAACAGGTTTTCTATAAAGTTTCATGTGAAAGTAGTTCTCGATCATTTTTAATCGAAAAACTCCTCTGTTTTTTAAATTTGACAAAACTTGTACTATAGGGATATTTTTTATTGTTTTTTATATGTAACATATTTAGCTTCACATAACTGAATCAAATCTGATATTGTGTTTTTTCCTAAACGGAGTCATATGAAAGTACTTGAAAGAGTATTTTTTTGTCGAATCAGATAAACAATAATTGCTTTTATAGTTTTAAATCTTGAAATTTTACAAAAAAAGATTAAAAACTTTCAATTTCATGAAGCACTTCTCCTTCATTAGAAATATCGCTTTTCTAATATTATTTTTTTGCTGGCAGAATAGCTTTGCTCAAATTCCTGCAGGGTCACCCGTTGCTTTAAATGGCAAACTAAAGGTGGTCGGATCTCAATTGACTAATGAGTGTGGAAATCCGGTTCAACTTAAAGGGTTCAGTTCGCATGGTATGCAATGGTTTCCTAATTGTATGAAAACTTCTGCACTAGACGAGCTTGCCAACAACTGGGGAATAGATATCTTCCGTCTGGCAATGTATGTGCGGGAAGAGGGTTATATAACAGACCCTTCATACTGGAAAACATATATTGACACTTGGGTAGATGAATGTGAGAAAAGAGGTATCTATTGTATGATTGACTGGCACGTACTTACTCCTGGAGATCCGAATGCTAATCTTAACGAAGCCAAAGATTTCTGGGCCTATATGGCAACCAAACATGGTGGAAAAAAACATGTATTGTTTGAAATCTGTAATGAACCCAATGGAGTCAGCTGGTCTACAGTGAAGACATATGCAAATGCCGTCATTCCTGTAATCAGAGCTATTGATCCAAGTACAATTATAATTGTAGGTACACCAAACTGGAGTCAGGATGTTGACATTGCAGCCAATGATCCTTTAAACTATAATAACCTGATGTATTCTCTACATTTTTATAGTGGTACACACGGAGCATCTTTAAGACAAAAAGGAGATGCTGCGATAGCAAAGGGTAAAGCACTTTTTGTAACTGAATGTGGTTCTTCTGATGCAAGTGGTAACGGTGGTCCTTACCTTTCTGAATTTGATAACTGGATCAGTTGGATGAATTCAAAGAAAATAAGCTGGATCAACTGGAGTTATTGTGATAAAGCGGAAGCTTCTGCAGCTCTTAAGCCTGGTGCCTGTGATGCGGATGCCTGGAATGACCTTTCCACATCAGGGGCTTATATGAAAACTAAATTATCAGTTGCTGATAATTTTATTTCCTGTGTTGTAAATTCTGCTCCAACTGTTTCTATTACTGGACCTGCAAACAATGCTGCTTTTTTTGCCGGTGCAAGCATAACACTCACTGCCAATGCCGCAGATGCAGATGGGAAAATCAGTAAAGTGGAATATTATAACGGTAACACATTATTGGGGGCCTCAACTACCTCTCCTTATACTTATATCTGGACAGGAGTAGCAGCAGGAACACATACCATCACAGCTAAGGCTACTGATAACAGCGGGGCTACTACTACCTCAACAGCAGTCACTGTTGTTGTAACGGCAAACAAAGTTCCAACAGTTTCAATTACAGCTCCTGCCAACAATGCAACTTTTGAAGGAGGTACAAATATAACACTTACTGCTAGTGCTACAGATGCTGATGGCACAATCAGTAAAGTGGAATTTTATAATGGAACCACATTGTTAGGATCAGTAACTAATTCTCCTTATACATACACCTGGCCAGCAGTTGCTGCCGGAACTTATACTATCACTGCAAAGGCGACTGATGATAAAGGAGGTATTGGTACCTCAGCTTCTGTAAAGATTGTTGTCACAGTTCCTCAAACACCATATGGTGGTAAAGCTTGGCCTATTCCGGGAAGAATCGAAGCTGAAAATTACGATCTGGGAGGAAGTGGCCTTGGATATTTTGATTCTGATGAAGGGAACAGGGGGGAGGCTTTCAGAAAAGACGATGTTGATATTGAAGTGTCAACTGATGTAGGCGGAGGGTATAATATTGGCTGGACAGTCAAAGGTGAATGGCTGGAGTATACTGTGGATGTATCGGAGGCTGGGAAATATGATTTTAAAGTAAGAGTGGCCGCTATTGCTACGGGTAAAACCATGCATATTGAAATGAATGGGGTTAATGTTACGGGGGGGATTAAAGTTCCCAATACAGGTGATTTCCAGGTATGGCAGACAGTTATCATTCCTGCCGTCTCCTTAATGGCTGGAAATCAAATCATGAGGATTGTTTTCGATTCGGATGAGATAAACCTTAATTATGTCGATGTAGCTGCTGGTAATAAAGCTCCAATAGTGAGTATTACAGCTCCTGCAAATAATACTGCTTATGTTGCAGCAGCATCATTTACAATCACTGCAAATGCAGCTGATTCAGATGGTAATATTACCAAGGTTGAGTTTTACAATGGGAGTACTTTATTAGGAAGCGATGCAACATCTCCATATTCTTTCAATTGGAATAATGTTGCTGCAGGTACTTATTTGATTACTGCAAAAGCAACAGACAATAATGGAGCATCAACCGAAAGTACTCCCATTACTGTAGTTGTGAACGCCAATAAACTTCCATCTGTTGCATTGACGACCCCTGCCAATAACACGGTTCTTCAGGCTCCGGCTTCAAATGTTTTGTTGACAGCTTTTGCCACTGATACTGATGGATCTGTAGTTAAAGTCGAGTTTTATAATGGAGCCACATTGCTTGGAAGTGTTAATACTTCACCTTATACTTATACTATATCAAGTCTTACAGCAGGCACTTATACTTTAATGGCTAAAGTTACAGATGATAAAGGCGGAGTTTCTACCTCTTCAGCTATAACCCTTGTTGTGAACCAAAGTCCTCTGGTTTCAATTGCATCTCCTCTTAACAATGCATCCTTTGTAGCTCCCGGGGATATTACCATTACCGCAGAAGCTTCAGATGCAGATGGATTGATTTCAAAAGTAGAATTTTATAATGGAAGTACTTTGCTTGGGTCTGATTTAACAGCTCCATATAGTTTTACCTGGACTTCTGTACCTGCCGGAAAATACAATATTACAGTTAAAGCTACTGATAATAATGGTGGAGTAGCAATTTCTTCTTCTGTTTTGTTGATTGTAAACCAGGCACCTTCGGTTACAATAATATCACCAGCAAACAATGCGGCATTTGTAGTGCCTGCTTCGGTTGCAATAGATGTTGATGCAACAGATTCAGATGGATCAGTTATAAAAGTGGAATTTTATTCTGGAGAAGTACTGATAGGGACAGATCTTGCAGCTCCATTTAGCTATACAATGTCAGAACTACCTGTCGGTACTTATTTCATTACTGCCAAAGCAACAGATGATAAAGGAGAAACGACAACTAGTTCAGCTGTATCATTTACAGTGAATGAAAATCAGCCTCCTGTTGTTGTGGTCAATGCTCCTTTAAACAACAGTACAGTTAAAATCGGCTCATCTGTTAGTTTTGACATTTCTGTAAGTGATCCTGATGGAAGTGTTAAAAAGGTTGAATACTACAATGGAACAGTTTTAATAGGAACTTCAACTACTGCTCCGTTTAATATTAACTGGACTTTACCAGTAGCTGGTTCTTATAGTATTACTATTAAGGTTACTGATAACCATGGTGGAGTGACAGTTTCATCTCCCTTGCTATTGACTGCTGTGACAAATCAACCACCTAAAGTAAGAATCACATCTCCAAAAAATAACGATATATTTTTATCTTCAAAAGAGATAATTTTAACAGCAGACGCTTCAGATGCAGATGGAAAGGTATCAAAAGTTGAATTTTACATTGGTAGTTCACTCTTAGGAACTGCTGTTAATGCTCCATATGAATTTACATGGTTCGATCCTGGAGATGGCATATATACCATTATTGCAGTTGCATCGGACGACAATGGAGCAAAGATGCCGTCAGTTCCTGTTACAATTAATGTTGCTCCGGTTGTATCCGGAATTCAATCTGGATCAACATTGTCACAGTTGAAATTATATCCTAATCCTAGTAATGCTGACTTCAAATTTGTAGTAAATGAAGACATCGAAAGTTATTCGGTTATTAATCTTCTGGGTGAAGAGATTTCTTCAGAGGGAAGAGTCTCCGGCGGACAGGAAATGAATCTGGGAGGAGATCTTGAGCAGGGGGCTTATGTTTTAAAAGTAAATTATGCTTCTGGTAAAAAAGAGTCTGTAAGGATGATTAAAATAAAATAAAGTTATATGCCCCATTAAAAATGCGGATCATGCTTAGCATAGTCCGCATTTTTTTTAAGATATGTTGAAATTTTATAAGTATAAATGTTTGTTTAATTATTCTTTTCCTTTTTCTCCAACAAACACCTGAGATGAATTTTTAAATAATACATTGAACGTTGTTAAAGAACCATAAATGCGGGTGATATACTGCTGCATATCTACTTTTTCACTATCTGTCAATACAGCGTGTGCATTAATCTTTTGTTCCAAGACTCTCAACCGGTCTCTTAGCATTACAATTTTATGAAAGAATGTATCAAGAGGTACTTCCTTAGGTTTTACAGAATCATCATAAGATTTAATAACCAATGTACCTTTTTTCCATTTGTCTGCTATATGCACAACTTCTGATAGGTCGGACCACTTCCGGAGAATGCCGATCAATGTTGTCTCCACATCATCAGTGCTGATCATACGTTCTTCAGGAGCAAGCAACTCCAGTATTTCTATTTCTTCAGAATCTTTAGGGACTTCAATAATGCCTTTTCCAAAAAAGCTAATCCTGTAGTTTCCCAGTTTTGTTCCGGCAACTATTCCTTCCCCAAATCTATTGTGATTAATTCTGGAGCCAACGCCTAATATTCTTTCCATTTTTTGTGAAATAAAGTTTTAAGAATTTAAAATTAAAATAAGGGTTTTGAAAAATCAAATTCAAAAAAATAGAAGAGAAGTAAATATATTAATAGCACTTCCTTTTATGAGCATATAAAGCCTGGGATAAGAATTATATATATATACTTAAATATATATATGTTTATAATTTATTCTCTCTTAACCGAGGGGAAAACTGTAGAACTATTATCAATCTAAATAATTCCTGAAGCCATGGCTTTCTTTAGAAGATCGCCAGATCTTTTAACATTCATCTTCTTAAGCATATTTTTTCTATGTTTATAAATCGTATGTTCACTTACAAATAAAGAATTTGCAATTTCTTTGCTGGTATAGCCTTGGCCCATTAAATGTAACACTTCAATTTCTCTATCAGAAAGTACATGCTCAATGTTATCATTTTGAAATGATTTTTTAAATATTGTATGATATAATCCTTGTTTGTCTTTCTGTTCAATTGTGAAAATAATACTGTCATTATCTTTATAGTTGTGTATATCAGTAACCTGTTTTATTAAGATATGAGCTTTATTATTTTCATCTTTCATTAAAACTGTAATCTGATGAAGGTACCATCTTTGATGTCCTTCATTATGATTTACAAGAGTACAATATGAAATTTTCAAATCATCCACAGTGTCTGTATGGCTGTGCTCTTCGAATGCTTCAAACATCAAAGGGAAAATTTTATGAAGAACTATTTCAAGCTGGTCCGTTGGAAATATTTTTACTGTTTTGAGAAAACCCTCCTTGTAAAAATCATCCTGAGTATATCCTAGTACATCAAAAAGATTTTTACTTACATATATATATTCCTTGGATATAATGTCAATAATACATACAATGCTTGGAAAGTATGCAGTTAATGAACGGAATTGAGGTAAATCAATCAGATTGTAAGGCTTGTTATTTTGAGGATTTCTGGCTGGTATATATTGACCAATGACTTTTCCAGCTTGTTTATAATATTCTAAATTGCTTTTAGTGGCTTGGATACTTTTCATAAAAGTTAGAGACTACAAAAAAAATGGTAAGATCTAAACAAATACATTCTAATGCTAAGATACCTATTTCTGAGTATTTTAAAAATGGGATAGATTAATGGAATGTAATACGAATTAGATATTTATAAGGAATTATGGACCCTGTAAATTTTTAAAAGAGAAAAAAATAATGAAATTATGAACGTGAAGCGTTTGATTTTAAGAACCTTAATAGTTTTAAATGACTTAAAATAAGTGATTGCATAGAAAAAGCTGCCCCAATCCTGAGACAGCCTCCCTAAGGCAAAAAAAATATGAAAAAATAATTTGAAAAAAGTTAATTCACTATACAGAAATATTTAAAGTTAAATATTATTAGTGATCATTTAAGTTTGTATTTGAGTAAGATTTACTATGACAATATTAGAAAGGTTTAAGGAAGAGGTCAATTACCAATATTGGTTATTTTTTATAGCCTTCATTAAATTTTAGCTTTTAATAAGTTTCATGATTGTATTTTAGTCGAAAAAATGAAGCCCTTTATGGGGTATTCATATTAAACCTGCTTTCATTGCAGCTTTCATTAAATCTCCGGATCTTTTAACATCCATTTTTTTTAACATATTTTTTCTATGTTTATATACAGTGTGCAGGCTGATAAAAAGAGTCTCTGCAATCTCTCTGCTTGAAAATCCCTGGCTCATGAGGTGTAGAATTTCAATTTCCCTTTCTGTTAAATTGGTAGATTCCTCATCACATAAAAATGATTCTTTATAAATATTGTGATAAATACCACTTGGATTTTTTTGTGCTATTACAAAGGTTATAAAATTATCATTTTTAAAATCATGAATATCTGTTACCTGTTTTAGTAACCAGTGGGGATTGTTATCTTCATTTAGTCTCACAACAGTGATCTGATTTAGATACCATCTTTGAGAGCCATCTTTGTGGCTCATTAATGCAGAAAATGAGATTTTCAGATCCATTATTGTTCCCGATAGCTTATGCTGATTAAAAAACTTGAACATCGTAGGAAATATTTTGTCCAGTATTATTTGAAGCTGATTGGGCGCGAATAAAGAGAATGTCTTTCTGAAACCTTCTTTATATATATCGTAAGGCTCATGGCCAAGAATAGCAAGTATATTATCACTTACAAAAAGATATTCCTGAGTTAAGATATCTATAACACAAATAATATTAGGGGAGTGTTTCAGGTGCGGATAAATCTCCTGAAGTTTTTTTATTTTTTCAATATGAAAATATATATCAGGTTCATTTGCTAAAGAAACTATTTCTTGATTGATGACATTCAGTTCAGTATATTTTTTATGTAAATCGGTAGCCCCCATATTGAATAAGTTTGGTTAATAAAAAAGGTTTTGTAAAAAAAATAGATTAACCCTTCAAAAGGTACGATAAATTAAGGTGTAATAATAATAAATTTGCTGGAATAACTTAATGATAAGCAAAAAAAAACGGCAGCTTCAAAATTTGAATCTGCCGTTTTAGTTTAGTTTAGGTAAAAAAATTAGCTGGTTGAACTTCCCAAGTATTACTTAATAATCACGACACAAAAATTGAAAAATTATGACCTTAGGTCAATAACCACAAATGGTTATTTTTAATGATTGAAGAGAAAAGTTTAAAAGGAAATAGTAAGTGATAAAAGCTTTGTATAAATCTTTTAACTACGGTCTGTAAATAATCAGCTAGCCTTTTTGTGGATTCTTGCTTAGGGAAATTGAATGCCGGAAAGTTGGATAATTGCATTTAATTGTGATTGAAATAATCCTGCTAGATGAATCGGTGGTTATTAACAATGATATGCATTAGTTATATAAAAAAACGACAACTTCAAATATTGAGATTGCCGTTTTTTTAAAAACATAGCTGATTGAACTATCCAAGTATTATTACTTAATAATTACAGTACAATATTTGCCAAAAGATGAGAAGGTGTCAATAACCACAAATGGTTATTTTATTAATTGGATATAGAGAAGAAAAGGGTATTATATTTTTCTATTTAAGAAAAAAGCCCGAGAAATTTTACTCGGGCTTTTTAAGTTTAAAACGACTTAAATTATTTTTTACGGACAAAAGTGAAATACCTCACGCAATAATCCAGTTCTGGATTATTAAATAGGCCTGCTTCATCATACCCATGCCTAACATATAAAGAATCTTCGGTAATTCTCATAATTTTGCTTGTAAACCTATTTTCAAAATATCCCAAGTAACTACCGTTAAGGATTGTTAATGCATAAACATTACCAAGGTAAGTATCGTTTACAGGCGTTAGTTTAAATGGTGCTTGAGTATGCTTAGGATCTGAATATGCTATATCATTATAATCAGGTTGATTTTTCCCAAAAAAAGCGTTTGCAGCTGCCCAGTTTACTGTGACATTTGTGTTTTTAGGAATGTATTGATATCCACGAATATTGAAAGTAAACTCATTGTTTAACATTCCATTTTCAAATTCAGGTCCGGTAGGGCCGTTTAAAGCTAAGTTCCATTGAGGTACCAATGCATCTCGTCCACCATTACCACCAGAACCCTTAACTTTTGCAAGCACCCAGGTTTTGCCATTGACAGCTTCACGACCTCCAGTTAATAATCTGAAGGTTTCATTGGTCAGGTCAGGATTACTTTCATCGTCTTTTTTAACAGTAACCTTGCGTGTGATAGAAGAGGGACCTTTAGATGTATTTACCTTAAGTGTTATGTCATATGTACCGGCAAAAGGAAATTTAACGGATGCTTCTTCTGTTGTAGAACTGTCTCCATTTGCGAATTTGAAAACCTGAGTTAGAGGATTGGGGGTGGTTGATTTAACTTTAAACGTAAAGTCGTCTACCTCTTCAACTGTAAAATCAGCAGCATAAGGGCTGTTTTCTTCAATAACAAGGTCTTTTGTAATTGTTGTTGTTCCGCCTGGAGTAGAAGCCAGTAATTTTATCTTGTAAGTACCTTTATATCCGAAGAAAACAGTTTCATTAACATTTTTTGATTTTGCTACTCCTCCGAAATCCCATGAGGTGATAAAGGCTCCAGGAGTTGTGTTTCTGAAAGTATATGTATTCAGATCATTAGGATCATTAGGGTCTATTTTCCTTTCGAAAGTAAAGTCAGCTGCACTTGGTGCAGGTAGGTCTTCATCTTTGCCCTTTTGAGGTTTGCAGGAGGAGAATAATACTCCTGTAATAAGGATATACAATGAAAGTCTTTTGATATTCATGATAATTAAGATTTAAATGTTATTTTAATCCTGTTGTTTGCTTGATTTTTCCTTTTGACATATCAATTTCTGCCTGAGGTACAGGGAATACTTCTTGTGCATTGCTGAAAGTATAAGTTTTTCCCATAATCTGAGCAGCTCTTCCTTGTCTGACGATGTCAAAGAATCTATGGCCTTCTAGAGCAAGTTCCACTCTTCTTTCGCGCCAGATGATCTCTCTTAATAAATCTTTATTGGTCTCAATAATTTTAGGCATTTTAACTCTGTCTCTTACCTTTTTCAGATATTCAAGAGCTTTTTCAGTCATTCCCAGTTCATTGGCTGCTTCTGCCGCCATAAGCAATACATCTGCATATCTGATAAGTCTGTAGTTGGAAGGGCCATCGCTTTGGTTTAATCCAAACAGACTCTGAGGTTCTATATATTTTCTGCAATAAGTTCCAGTATAAGGATATGAATTGATATCAGCTTTGTATTTTTCATTTAAAACAGAATCTCCATTCTGGATAATAGTTGCTTTTAAACGAGGGTCATCATTTCCATCAACTGTTTTTTCTTTCTTAAATTCCTCCAAGAGATCAAGAGAAGGACAGTTGAAGCCCCAACCTCCATTATCTCTTCCTCTGAACATAACGTTGATCAATGTACCCTCATTCCCGTTGGACCAGTCTGAGTTATTATCCCCAGCAGCTCCACCAACTTTAGTATTGCTTTGGATTTCAAATATAGACTCAATTCCATTTTCTTTTGCCACTGTATGAATATCAGCATAGTTATTTTCCAGGTTATAAATTCCTGAATTAATTACAGATTCAGCATTAGTTAACACTTCATTCCATTTTCCATGATTATTACGAGTCTGATACATCTGAACTCTTGCAAGCAAAGCTAATGCTGCTCCTCTTGTTGCTCTCCCGGTTTCGATTGCTCCTTTTTGAGGTAGAGCAGAAGCATCTTTAAGATCAGCTTCTATTTGTTTGTAAACTTCAGCTGCCGGGGTTCTGCCCAGATTGTAATCGTTCGCTCCAAGTACTTTTGTTACCAATGGTACATCTCCATACATTTTTACCTGTTCGAAGTGATAGTAAGCTCTTAAAAACTTAGCCTCATTAATCACTCTGGTTTTAGTAGCTTCATCTGCATTTGAAAGAGGAGCTCTTTCAATTACAATATTAGCTCTATAAATACCAGTATAGTTTCTTTGCCATGGTAATAAAAGTGCAGGTAAGCCGGCATTTCCTGTGAAAGTTTCGAGTGCGTGAAAATCAGGAATATCACTGGTTCCGCTACCGCCTTTTATTGCATCATCAGAAACAACGTCTCCAAAGAAGAAAAGATTGGCGAAAATCTGACCTTTTCTTTCAGTTTCCCAACCCATTGGGTCGTATGCAGCATTTATTGCTGCATTTAGATCAGAGGCAGTCTTATAATAGTTTTCGTCTGTAACAGCAGCCTGAGGAGTCTTGTCAAGAAAATCTTTCTTGCAACCTCCCAATGTGCTGATCACGATTAAACCGATAAATGGATATATTTTTTTAAACATTGTTAATACGATTTTGAAGGTGATTAATTAAAATGAAGCATTGATTCCGAAAAACCACGTTCTGGCTTGTGGGTAAGTACCTCCTTTGTCAACTCCTATGTCAAGGTATGAACTAGTCACGTTAAAGTCAGGTGTGTAAGTTCCGATCTCCGGATCAAGTCCTGAATATTTAGTAAATGTGAATAGATTCTGAGCCATAATAAACACTCTAACTTTTTGCAGTTTCACTAATTGAGGCAATTTATCCGGCAGTGTATAACCTATCTGCATAGATCTTACTCTTAAGAATGAACCACTCTCTACATAATAGTTAGAAGGTCTTCTGTTATTATTTACATCGTTTGAAGATACTCTTGGTACATCGTTCGAAGTTCCAGGTCCAGTCCATCTGTCAAGCATAGCATCTGAAAAGTTGGAGTTTGGAACACCACCTTCAAGTGTGTATTTGCTTCCATTGAAAAGTTTGTTTCCGTAGCTTCCTTGTAATAACAATGAGAAGTCAAATCCTTTGTAAGCTACATTTCCATTAATACCATAAGTGAATTTTGGCAGTGGGCTTCCCAGCGTCGTTCTGTCTTTATCAGTAATAATACCGTCACCATCAAGGTCTTTGAATTTGAAGTCTCCAGGACGTACACCAGGTTGAGCGGTTTGAAGAGCAGCTGCTTCTTCAGCTGTCTGCACGATTCCGTTTGTTTCCCATCCATAGAATTGAGCAATTGGACTTCCTTCTTGAGTAATGTTGGTATATACAGTTCTGAATTGTCCTTGATAAATCGGATCTTCTAATTTGGTTACTTTGTTTTTGATAGTTGTGAAATTTACACCAAAGTTATATTGTAGTTTTCCAATCCAGTTGGTATAATCAGCGGCAAGCTCTAAACCTTTGTTTAGCATAGTTCCGCCGTTTACAAAAGGAGGTTCTTCAGTTCCTGCATAGTATGGAACCTGCTTTCTGTAAATCATATCTGCTGTTTTCTTTGTAAAATATTCAGCAGTGAACGCAAGTCGGTTATTCAAAAATCTTAAATCAACAGCGATGTTGGAAGTAGTAACTGTTTCCCATTTAAGGTCTTTGTTACCTGATCCAAGAGGAGCACTTCCGAAAAATCCACCATAGTTATATCCTGAAAATATGTTGGTTGTGGTAGGATATTCGGCATATCTGGCTGGATTATCCTGGTTACCAAGTTTACCATAGCTACCTCTCACTTTTATATAGTTTACATAAGATTTGATTGGTTGCATGAATGTTTCTTCTGTTAGAATCCAACCTGCAGCTATTGAAGGGAAAATACCATATTTGTTCTTGTCCAAATATCTGGAGGTTCCATCATATCTTGTGTTAACTTGAAGCTGATACTTATCTTTAAATTCATAGTTGATTCTGAATAAATAAGATAACATAGAGTATTCAGTCATCTGAGAATTCGCAGTGGCTGTACCGGTTGCAGAATTTAAATACCACTGACTCGGGTCATTGTTAAAAGTATTATTTTTTGCTCCGCGGAAGAATGATGCAGTATTATTCTGCGCTCCAAACATAAAAAGCCCGGAAAGTTTATGATTTTCGGCAACTGTTTTTTCGTAAGTTACAGAGTTTTCCCAGATAAGGTTTTTGTTCTGGTTTTGTTGTATTACAACTTGAGACTCTCTAAGGTTTTCATTTGCAGATACGAAATATCTTCCATTAAATTGTTGGTTGTCTAAGTTGTTATAAAGGTAACCCAATGAAGTTTTAATTTTCAGATTTTTAATAATCTCGTATTCTGCAAACCAGCTACCAAGAAAATTAAAACCTTTATATCTATTGTTGTAGTAAGTTAGCCTGGCAAGTGGGTTAGGAACGTCTGTTCTTGTAGCACCTGATCCGAAAATCGAATCACCACCAAGTCCTGAATACAATGGTGTGATAGGGTCCATATTCAAAGCATTTGCAATGATAGAGTTGTATGGATCTCCGTCATATAATTGCTTACGATTAAAAGATGCAATGTTCATGAAAGTTCCAACTTTCAATCTTTTTGCAAGCTGGTAATCAAGTTTTGTATTAAAAGTGTATCTTTCATAAGCAGAGTTTTTAAGAATACCCTCCTGAGACAGATAACCACCTCCCAAATAATAGCTAAGCTTATCCGTTGCTCCTGAAGCATTCAATGAATAGCTCTTCATCATTGCTTTTCTGAATATCTGATCCTGCCAGTCTGTTCCCGCACCAATTGTATCAGGGTTATAAAGAACTGTACCGTTATCTGTCATAGAAGCCTCATTTCTTAATGTTGCCCATTCTTTAGCATCTAGAAGGTTGTATCTCTTCCATTCACGAGAAACACCGGTCAGATAGTTAAAGTCAAAAGTTGTTTTTTTGGGGCTTCCGCCTTTTGTAGTGATAAGGACAACTCCGTTTGCAGCTCTTGATCCGTAAATTGCCGCAGCAGCTGCATCTTTAAGAATACTCATGGACTCGATATCGTTTGAATTAATCGTGCTGATATCAAGTACTGGTACACCGTTTACGACATAGAAGGGGCTGGAACCGTTGATTGTACCGATTCCTCTGACTCTTACTGATAAAGGTGCACCTGGGGCTCCACTGTTCTGTGTAACATTGACCCCTGTTACTCTACCCTGAATTGACTGTGTCGCATCGATAACAACGTTTTTGTTAAGCTCCGCCGATTTTACAACAGTTACAGAACCTGTTACGTCTTCTTTCTTTTGTGTTCCATAACCAACGACAACAACTTCGTCAAGTTTGTTGTCGGACGGCAGCTTCACATTTACGACTGTCTGACTTCCTACTTTTATTTCCTGAGTTACAAAGCCGATGTAACTCACAACTAATACTGAATTACTATCTGGTACCGATATGGAGAAATCTCCATTTTCGTCAGTGATTGTTCCTGCTGATGTTCCTTTGATAGCAATGGTAACTCCGGGTATGCTTTCCCCATCTTCGGATACTATTCGTCCTGTGATAGGAATTGCATTTTGTGCCATTGCCTGCATAAAGCCGACTAAAATGACAGCGAGGGTTAACGCAATCTTAAAAATTCTCGGAGATGTAATAAAATTACCTCTCCGGGAGATTTTCGGTGGTAGCTTTTTTCTCATGTTTAAGTGTGATTATTTGGTTAAATAGTTTTAATTTTTTTTTGACGAATCTGCGAGAATACAAATAAAAATAATAGGAGGCAAACAAAACCCCCTAAATTCCTTGTGAATCAATTGTGTGTTGTCACTTTTAATAAAGGTTACGTTTTTTAGATAAAAAAATTTTTTATCATAAGAAATTTTTAGTAATCTGCATTTTAGTATTATTTAAATAAAAAATTAAACTTATTGAGTGCGTTCGTTTTTTTAAAAAAGATATATCAGTGTATTATTTTATAGACTTTTTGCAATCTGATGCTTGTTAAAGTAGATAAAGATTTATTTTTTACTCACGAAATTTTATTATTAATAGGAGGAGGAAAAGGAGTTTGATATAATAATGGAAAAAAGTTGGATAGAAGACAAAGAAAAAGCCCCGACAAAAGTCAGGGCCTTTTAAAATTATGCTTCCATTAAAAATCCTTTGATATATTCGTCCAGATCGCCGTCCAGCACATTCTGAACATCGGTCCGTTCTATGCCTGTTCTTAAATCTTTGACGAGTTTATACGGATGCAGAACATAGTTTCGTATCTGTGATCCGAAATCTATTCGCTTCTTTGTGCTTTCTACGGCTGCTCTTGCTTCGTTTTTCTTGTCTACTTCTATCTGATAAAGTCTGGACTTTAAAAGTTTCAAAGCCTTGTCTTTGTTCTGGAGCTGAGAACGTTCCTGCTGGCACTCTATAATAAGTCCTGAGGGTTTGTGTCTCAATCGAACTGCAGTTTCAACTTTGTTTACGTTCTGTCCGCCTGCTCCACCTGCTCTGAAGGTATCCCATTCAATGTCTGCAGGGTTGATATCGATCTCAATAGTATCATCAACCACAGGATATGCAAAGACACTGGCAAAGGAGGTATGTCTTCTTCCACCTGAATCAAAAGGGGAGACCCTTACCAGTCTGTGGACTCCGATTTCTGATTTCAGGTATCCATAAGCGAAATCTCCAGTGATCTCCAAAGTAACTGACTTTACGCCTGCAACCTCACCAGCCTGATAATTGATTTCTTTTACACCAAATTTATGGGCTTCTGCCCACATTATATACATCCTCATTAACATTCCGGCCCAGTCATTACTTTCTGTGCCTCCTGCACCAGGATTGATTTCAATAATAGCGCTTAGCTGATCTTCCTCTCCGCTAAGCATTTTTTTGAATTCAAGTCCTTCTACATCTTTAGAAACCTTGATGAATTCTTTGCCAATCTCTGCCTCGTCCACGTCCCCGGCTTCGTAAAATTCATAAAGGGTTTCAAAATCATTGAAGCTATCTTCAACCTGTTTATAATAATCTGTCCAGATCTTTAATGACTTAATGGATTTAAGTGTTGCTTCAGCTTCTTTAGGGTTGTCCCAGAAATCGGCTGCTGTTGTAATTTTTTCTGATTCTGCTATCTGTTCTACTTTGTTGTCGTAGTCAAAGATACCTCCTCAAAGCAGCAACTCTGCCTTTTAGATCTTTGTATTGTTCGTTGGTCATACTTAATTTATATGTATATGTATTTAAAAAGATAAAACAAAATTAATATCAACCTGTTCAGGCTTTTCGGCCTTTCCAGATGTGTTCTTCAATACCTAGTTCATTGGACATTTTCCGGGAAAGAACAAATAGATAGTCAGAAAGGCGATTAAGATAAATAATAATGTTATTATTTACCGGATGTTGCTCGTGCAAGGATATTACAAGTCTTTCTGCTCTTCGGCAAATGCATCTGGTAATATGTGCATAGGACACAGAAGGATGACCTCCGGGAAGAATAAAGTTTTTCAGAGGCGTTAATTCACCTTCCATCATATCTATTGCAGTTTCCAGATTTTCAATGTCTTCATTTAACACTTGAGGTAGTTTCATTTTCTCAGGATCTTTTCCTGCCGCCAGAATGGCACCTATAGTAAAAAGTTTTTCCTGGACCTCTTGAAGGAGTTCACTTCTATCTTTATTCACTTCCTGATCTCTTACCAGACCAAGATAGGAGTTAAGTTCGTCAACTGTACCATAGGCTTCTATTCTTATATCGGATTTCGAAACTCTTCCACCTGATAAAAGACTTGTCTGACCTTGATCTCCGGTCTTTGTATATATTTTCATGTTAATCAGCGTCTTGATTTTTTGCAATCTCTTCCTGAAAGATTTTAAGAAACTTCGAAAACTCTGACGCACTCACGTAAAGTTTTAAATCTTCAAGAATACTCTCTCCGTAAGAAACCAGGTTTATCCTTACTGCTTGCAAAGCATAAGCCTTAATAAGCGGTACACTATATCTGTTGATTTCAATTCCTTTTAGCAGAATGTCATATGCTTTCTCCGATTGTTTATTTTTTTGATAAAATAATGCGGCAGCAATCCGCACCTCTTCATTGAATGGATTTAACTGTAAAGCTTTATCAAAATTCAGTATTGCATTTTGGGTGTTGGCTCTGAATTCATCATATAAAGCTTTAAAATACGATTTAAGTTTTGAATCTTCTGCATTAAGATAAACCTTGGAAAGTTGCTTGTTGAGTTCTTCATATTCACCTTTATATGCAAGGTACTTCAGATAAATTCTATTTAAAAAGCTTTGAGCATCATTTTCCTCCTTTTCAATTACCCCAAGTGCACCAAAGAAGTAATCAGCTTCTTGTATCTTATTTTGAGAAAGATAAAAATTCATAAGGTCGGCAGTGACTTCTATCTTGGCATCACCACGTGACATAGAGTTATATAATTCTTTTATTTGTTCTGTGTTTAAAAAGGCTTTTTTATAATGGATAAACTGAAGTTTCAGCTCGTCACTCCATAATTTAACTTCTCCAATACCTGAAGTATTAATGATCTTAAGAAGATTTTCTGTGATTTTATTTATGTTCTTATCAGGAATTGAGTTGAGCTGCATCAATATGATTTTACTGCCTTCAAAGTCTCCTGTTTCCATAAGTGAAATGGCATAATAAAGAATATTTGAACTTTTCAGTTCTGCCCTGCTTTTGGAAAAATAGTCTATAGCAACCTTATATAAATCATGTTGCATCATCCAAAGACCAAGTACAGAATTGTATGTTGGGGCAAAAGAAGAATTTAACCTGATGTTATCAAGTATAACTTTCCCTTTCAAACCTTCATTGTTATAATAGAAATATAATGCAGTTAAGTAAGTAAGTTGTTCTTTATAATCTTCATTTCCCTGCCATTTTGCGAATGATTGGAGTTGATCAAGGATTTCTTTGTTGCCATCTTTAAGGTGATTTAATGTTATATTGTTCAGATAAGAAAAGGATTCCAGAGATAAAATACTGTCTCTGACAAAATCATTTTTTAATCCTGATTTATATTTTTTACCATTGAAATTAAGAATAGAAAGCTTGTTTGTCTGATAGGCAATTGCATCTTCAAAAATTCCTTGGCTGCTGATTGAATCTGCTTCTGTTGTTAGTCCTTTTCTTGTAAGGAAATTCAGAATGTTTCCGGCGGCCACAGCTTTGTTCTCTTTAAGATTTTTTTCACTGTGAGTCAAATGGAAATAAGTAGAGTCAGACATGCTTTTGTTCATATATAGCAGACCAAGATTGTTTTGAATCATGCCATTTTCAGGGAATTTCTGTAGCCCTTCCTGTAGTGTAAATAGAGCAGGGAAGAACATGTTTTCCTGAAAATATATCCTGCTTAGATTTACATAAGCCTCTGCCATTGGTCTTTTGACGCTTGCTGAAGCGAAGTAATCAACAGCTTCTCTTCTGTTATTTTCTTTTTCCGCAATCAAACCCAGTGAGTAGTTGCTACGATGATTCTGAAAGTCATTGATGACTCCTTCTCTGTAATAATGCTTAGCAAGTAGAATGTTCTGTTCATGAAGGTAAACATCGCCTATTCCATTATTGTATCCCGAGATACAAAGGTGATATGCAAATCGGTTAGAATATAAAAAAAGCGCAAGTACGACTACTAACCCAATGCCTCTTACCATAAAGAATGGTAATCTTTTGGGCTGGTAGACGATATCATATACTTTAATATTCCTTGGAAAAAGTTCATAGAAGTTATATATAATATACAGGAAATATGAGGCTCCTATTCCGAGGTGTAAGTATATAATAGCATATTCAATAGATTCCTTCAACGGATCGTTTGCAGAAATAAAGGCATAACCGCAGACAGAAAGAGAGATGATTGCCAAGCCCATATAAAAATAAGCTCCAAAGGGGCGGAATGGGATTATGTCATAAAAAAGCGGAGCTCTCTTTTTGTATCCCCAAAGTCCGACAATAGAAGAAATAAGAAATATCCAGAATGCATTTAAAATCAAACTATCCCATTGGAGAATTAACATCTTTTTTAGAAGAAGAAGCAAAAGATTTCCAAGGTAAAGTGCGCTGATAATTATGAAATTTAAAATGGAGTTTTTACCAGCCATGTTTTTGGTGCCAGCTGTAAGAAATACGAAACTGTTAATAATCTCAAAAGAGATGAGAAATAGAAATAGTATAGTAAGCGCGATGGGAACAGCAATACCGAAATTGGCCATATAATAAAATGGAGTACTTACCTCACTGAACTTACCTAGGAGAATGCTGAGAACAACTGTAATAGCTGTAAATACCCCTAGCCGAACAGAAAATGCAGTATTTTTCTTAAATGCCTGGAAATAATAACTAGGGACAAGGTAGACCACTAGCATTCCTGCCAGAAATTGATTTCCATATATCTTAAAAACACCAAGTAAATCTGTTTTAAGGGTTGAAAGAAATAAAGTAAATACCAGCATTGCAGCGCCATACCATATGAGATCAAGATATGTAAAGGTGGTTAGCAGTATTATTATTGCAGCCACACACAGACCAAAGTAAATATATGAGGTTAATGGGTTCAGATGAAGACTACTACCTTTAAACGTCTGAGAAAGAA
The DNA here is from genome assembly GCF_000775915.1 of Sporocytophaga myxococcoides. Classification (NCBI taxonomy): domain Bacteria; kingdom Pseudomonadati; phylum Bacteroidota; class Cytophagia; order Cytophagales; family Cytophagaceae; genus Sporocytophaga; species Sporocytophaga myxococcoides. The sequence continues at coordinate 387,403 of NZ_BBLT01000004.1, read as the reverse complement.
GGTAGCTGTCTGATTCAACAGTGTATTTAAAAAGATGCTTAACGAATGTGTCAATCGGAGTATCTAAAGTTTCAGCAGTCGAATCAACTTCCCATCGTATTACCAGTTTATCTTCAAGGTACCATCCGGTGAAGAAGTACATCAAAGCAAGAGCTGACAGGCCAATTGCTGAAATAAAAACTATCTTTTGACTTTTTTTCCAGGAGTTCCAGAAATAAATGCTATTCATTTTACTTCACTTTAAAATTAAATGGCAAACTTAAATCTTTAATCGGGTAAATAAAAAAAGCTTAAAGCAGAAAGTTTAAAGTTTAAGCTTCAAAAGTCGGCCAATGACCCTGTTGAATCTTTGTATTGAATATGCATCTAAGGTGACTTTTTTTAAAACTTTCATTAAAAACAAAGGTTTGAAAACCTTGACGATCTGAAAAAATATTGTTTTTTTTGGAAATATTTGAAAACAAGCAGAGTTTATAATAATATTCGTGAATGCCATCACACCTGATGCTCCCGATCCGAACAAGATTTTAGTCAATAACTTTTAAAATATTAAATCTAAAATATGGCCACATTCGGCAAAGATTCCAAACCCGTTGAGATTTCGGGAAATGAAAATACCAGTTATAAGGTGCCTTTGGCGCTTATGGTATCACTGTTTTTTATGATTGGTTTCATCACAGTGATGAACGATGTTCTGATTCCAAGTTTAAAAGGGGTATTTAACCTTCATTCCTGGAAGGTGATGCTGGTACAGTCATGTTTTTTCGGGGCTTATGCAATCATGTCTATTCCTGCCGGTAATCTTATTCAAAAAATTGGTTATAAGAAAGGGCTGGCAGTTTCATTGGGAGTTATGGCAACGGGGCTTCTTTTATTTATTCCTGCAAGTGACCTGATTTTATATCCTTTCTTTTTGTTTGCTTTGTTTGTAGTCGGGGTTGGTCTCACTATATTGCAGGTCGCTATAAATCCATATATAGTTGCCCTTGGTCCGGAGGAGACTGGTGCTTCAAGATTAAATCTTGGCGGAGCTCTTAATTCAACGGCCACATTTATAGGCCCTATTCTGGGAGGGGCTTTCATATTGGATAAAAGCCTGACTGATCCAATTCAAAAAGCTGCTGCTGTAAAAGGTCCATACATTGCACTAGCCATATTAACATTGACTATTGCAGTAATATTGTACTTTTTAAAACTTCCTAAATTAAAGTCTGAAATAGAAGAAGGAGAAATACTTGAAGGAAGTATCTGGGAGTTTAAGCATTTGATTTCCGGGGCTTTATCAATATTTTTTTATGTAGGGGCTGAAGTTGCTATTGGTAGTATTCTTATTTTATATATGGTTGAAGATCACCTGATAAAGGCTTCTACTGAAGTGATGAATCAATTTGGTGATGAAAAACTTGCATCTTCTTTATTAGCATATTATTGGGGAAGCGCTATGATCGGAAGGTTAATAGGAAGTGCTATTGGTCAGAGAGTAAGAGCAGAAATCATGCTGAGAGTTGTAGCTATTCTGGCTGTAATATTTGTAGGTATGAGTATGACAGGGCTGTTTGATTCTCAATATCTGAATATCAAAATTATGATTCTTGATTTTAAATTAAATTTTCCAATCGTATTTAGAACTGTTGAGATTCCTGTTTCTATACTTCTCTTGATTCTGGTAGGTTTGTTAAACTCTGTCATGTGGCCTTGTATTTTTCCTTTGTCTCTTACCGGATTAGGAAAATTTACAAGCAAAGGTTCTGGAATTCTTGTAACCATGGTAGCAGGTGGCGCTTTAATACCTCCACTTCAGGGAAAACTTGCGCATGTAGTTGGATATGGGTATAGCTTTGCCATCATCCTTATCTGCTATTTATACATCTTATACTTTTCTGTAAGGGGATATAAAAGCAAAAGGATCTTAACCTCTGGCGAATAATAATATTATCTTGATTTATCTCTAGTTAAAAAAATAAACTTTTATTCAGTTTATGGCATATAAGATTAATAATCTGCAGGAATATCAGACTGAGTATGCTGCAAGTGTTGAAAACCCTGAAGCATTTTGGGCGAAGCAGGCAGACAGATTTCAATGGAAGAAAAAATGGGACAGCGTGCTGGACTGGAACTTCTCTGAACCGGATGTGAAATGGTTCTCGGGAGGTCAGCTTAATATATCTGAAAATTGTCTTGACAGACATTTAAAGGATAAGGGTGATAAAGTGGCCTTCTTCTGGGAGCCTAATGAGCCTTCTGAAACAGGGCGCGCTATTACATATAAGCAATTGCATACTGAGGTCTGCAGGTTTTCCAATGTTTTGAAATCATTGGGTGCGAAGAAAGGAGAAAGAATCTGCATCTATATGCCAATGATACCGGAAGTTGTAGTGGCAGTGCTTGCATGTGCACGGATAGGTGCCATTCATTCAGTAGTATTTGCAGGATTTAGTGCAAGCTCTTTGACTGACAGGATCAATGATGCAAAAGCTGATCTAGTCATAACTTCTGACGGTTCATTCAGAGGAAATAAAACCATCGCTATTAAAGATATTGTGGATGATGCTCTGGAAAATAGTCCTGGAGTGAAGAATGTAATTGTCTATAAGCGAACTGGTCAACCTGTAAAAATGAAATCATCCAGAGATCTCTGGTGGAATGAGTTAGTGGAAAAAGCCAGTGCTGAACATAAAGCTGAAGCCGTAGAAAGCGAAGATCCGCTATTCATTTTATATACTTCAGGTTCGACAGGCAAGCCCAAAGGAGTTGTTCATACAACAGCAGGGTACATGGTATACTCGGAATACTCTTTCAGTAACGTATTTCAGTGCGAAAAAAACAGTATTTACTGGAGCACTGCGGACATAGGATGGATAACCGGCCACACTTATATTGTTTATGGACCTCTTCTTGCCGGGGTAACAAGTGTGTTGTTTGAAGGTATACCTACACACCCCACTCCATCAAGATTTTGGGAAGTTGTTGATAAATACAAGGTGACTCATTTTTATACAGCCCCGACGGCTATAAGATCTTTAATGGCTTGCGGACTTGAGCATGTTACTCCTTACAAGCTTGAAAGTCTGAAAGTGCTTGGATCTGTGGGCGAACCGATCAATGAAGAAGCATGGCACTGGTATGATGACTATGTAGGAAAAAACAATTGTCCGATAGTGGATACGTGGTGGCAGACAGAAACAGGTGGCATTCTTATTTCTCCATTAGCCGGAATTACTAAAACAAAGCCATCTTATGCAACACTTCCATTGCCTGGCATACAGCCTGTGATTGTAGATAGTGAAGGTCAGGAGCTTGAAGGTAATGATGTAGAAGGAAATCTTTGTATTAAATTCCCATGGCCCTCTATTTTAAGAACAACCTATGGAGATCATGAGCGTTGCCGTCAGACATACTTTTCAACCTATAAAAATCTTTACTTTACCGGGGATGGATGCCGCCGCGATGAAGATGGTTATTACAGAATACTGGGCAGGGTTGATGATGTGATAAATGTTTCAGGGCATAGAATGGGAACAGCAGAAGTGGAAAATGCTATCAATGAAGATGAAGCTGTCATTGAATCTGCAGTAGTTGGTTATCCGCATGATATTAAAGGACAGGGTATTTATGCGTTTGTAATATGTGAAGATTTTGATCAGGATCATGATAAAATCCGGCAAAGCATTCTGGCAACCGTTACCAGAATAATTGGTCCTATAGCTAAACCGGATAAGGTTCAGATTGTAAGGGGGTTGCCTAAGACCAGGTCCGGAAAAATTATGAGAAGGATCTTGAGGAAAATTGCTGAAGGTGATGTTTTTAACTTAGGTGATATTTCTACTTTATTGGACCCCGGAGTAGTGGAAGAAATTAAAAAGGGCGCCCTGGTAACATTAAAAGGATGATAGCAAACTTAACTTAAAGAATACAGTTCAATTAGGATAAAGAAAAAAAACAGGTATTGATATGAGTGAGGCTTCAATAAAAGGATCGACTGGCAATTCGGAAAATGGTATACAGAACAGTAATGATAAAATGTCTGTCTTAATACCTGATTCAGAATTGTCTAAACGATTTGAAAAGGTTCCTACAGAAATTTATCCGAATTCAGGAATTGCGTCAAAAGTTGTTGCTATAGAAATAGCACAGATTATTCGAAGCAAGCAAATGCTGAATAAGCCATGTATACTTGGACTTTCTACTGGTTCTACTCCTAAGGGGGTTTACAAGGAGCTTGTCCGCATACATAAAGAAGAGGGATTAAGCTTTAAAAATGTTATCGCATTTAATCTGGATGAATATTATCCAATGCAGCCAGACTCTCTACATAGTTATGTAAGGTTTATGAAGGAGCAGCTGTTCAATCATGTGGACATACTTCCTGATAATTGCTATATTCCTGATGGTACGCTAAGTAAAGAACGGATTGCCTCTTTTTGCCGGGACTATGAAAGTAGAATCGAAATGCACGGAGGGATTGATTTTCAGCTATTGGGAATAGGAGGTAATGGACACATCGGATTTAATGAACCCGGTTCTACATCCAACAGCAAAACAAGACTGGTTGCCTTGGATCACAGCACTCGTGCTGCCGCTTCTCAGGAATTCAATGGATTGCATAATGTGCCAAGAACAGCTATTACTCTAGGTATATCAGCTATACTTCATGCAAAGAGAGTAGTTCTAATGGCACTTGGAGAACATAAAAGCAGAATTGTAAAGGCATCGATAGAAGGGCTTGTTACAGAGTATGTTCCAGCTTCCTATCTGCAAAATCATCCTCATGCTACTTTTATTCTGGATGAAGCCTCTGCGGCAGAACTTACTCGAGTTAAAACTCCATGGCTTGTTGATACATGTATCTGGGATAAAAAGCTAATTAAGAAAGCTGTAACAGGTCTTGCTATATCTTTGAAAAAGCCTGTGCTCAAGCTGACAGATAAAGATTACAATGATAATGGGATGGGAGAACTTGTAGCGCAGCAAGGTCCTGCTTATGATATAAACCTAGATGTTTTTAATCAGTTGCAGCATACCATCACTGGCTGGCCGGGCGGTAAGCCAAATGCAGATGACAGTATGAGACCGGAGAGGGCTTTACCAGCTGTTAAAAGGGTATTAATCTTTAGCCCACACCCAGATGATGATATCATTTCTATGGGGGGGACGTTTATGAGACTCCAGGATCAGGGGCATGATGTGCATGTAGCGTATCAGACGTCTGGAAATATTGCCGTATCAGATGAAGAAGCACTCAGATATGCTGATTTTGTTACCGGTTTTGATCAAAAGTTTGGGTTAAACAACTCGGAAATAGATACTATTTATCAAAATGCCAGAGCGTTTCTGAAAAATAAAAAGCAAAGTGAAAAGGATATTGACGAAGTAAGACAGATAAAGGGGTTGATAAGGGTTTCAGAAGCGAAAGCAACCTGCAGGTTTGTTGGGATTCCGGATAGCAACGTACATTTCATGAATCTTCCTTTTTATGAAACAGGAATGATTCAAAAGAAACCTTTGGGGGAAGAAGACATACAATTGACAGTAGATTTGATCAAACAGATTAAACCTCATCAAATCTATGCTGCGGGAGATCTTGCAGATCCACATGGCACTCATAAAGTATGTCTTGATGCTGTTTTGGAAGCTCTCAGGAGATTAAAAAAAGATCCTGAAAATCAGGACTGGATTAAAGATTGTTGGTTGTGGCTTTATAGAGGAGCATGGCAGGAGTGGGATGTTTATCAGATAGAAATGGCAGTTCCAATGAGCCCTGATCAGGTTTTGAGAAAGAGATATGGCATTTTCAAACATCAATCTCAAAAGGATGGTGTAGTATTTCAAGGGTCTGACTCTCGTGAGTTCTGGCAGAGGGCTGAAGAAAGAAATAAAGCGACAGCAGACCTCTATAACAAGTTAGGCTTGCCTGAGTACGAAGCTATAGAAGCTTTTGTAAGATATATTTATTAGGAAACGATTAAATTAAGAAGTCATTCATCATGTTAATTCTTATGATGAATGATCTCTTCATATTCTTCAGAGGTATTATTTTTTTTTGGATTAGGTATAACAACAGAAAAGCAAGAACCTTCTCCAGGCTCACTTTGCAATGTTACCTTTCCATTAAGTTTTTCCAAAGCGATTTTTACAATATAAAGTCCAAGTCCGGTACCATTTGAATTTTCGTTTGCTTTGCAAAACATGTCAAAAATTTTTGTGTGATACTCTGGAGCTATTCCTAGTCCGTTATCAGTAAATATTAGTCTCGCTTCTTCATCATCACATTCAATTTTTATTTTCAGGAAGCTTTCGTATTTATTGAGATCTCTGTATTTAATAGGGTTCTCAATAAGGTTTTGAATTATAGATTTAATCAGATTTTTATCTGAATAAAATTTTATAGCTTCATTTATCTGTATATCAAAGACCATAGATGAGAATTCTGGAAAATTTTTAAAGCTGGATATTGCATCTTCTACCAATACACTAAAGTCGATTATTTCATAGATCAGGTTTGTTTTCTTTACTTTCGTGATAGAAAGAAGATCAAACAGAAGCTTATCAAGTTTTTCAGAACTCTTTAGTATATGCTGCATATAAGGCTCTGCAGCAGGGTCCTGTATGTCTTTCATTCCTATTTTTGTAAGGGCGATAATTGATTTTAAAGGACCTTTGATATCATGAGATGCTTTGAATACAAAGGTGTCCAGCTCAATATTTTTCTCCTGAAGCTCTCGGGTTCTTTCTGCTACCTGTGCTTCCAGCTCTTTAGTGGCTTTTTCATTCAACGCTTCATTTTTTTTGTATTCAAGAATGAGCTGATCTTTTAATAGCTGGTTTTCTTTCAATTCCTGGATCATTGCTTTTTGTGCACGTTCTTTTTCTCTTTTAATCGTACGGAACCTGTCTGCAAGTGCAAATGAGAGTAATACAACTTCAAAAGTGATACCGTAGTTGAAGCTGTATGTTGTGAGTATATTGGGTTTTACAATAGATAGCACCTGCAGGATTTTAATAATGATACTCACACAAATAAATGTATAGGCTATAATAAATATTCTTGCAGGATAATAACTTCTTATAGCCATGTAAAGTGTACAGCAAAGGACCACAAGAAATGGAATCGCATAAAATATGTAGGAAGGGAAATTGAATTTTATGTAAATAAAGTTTAATGAGAAGAAAAGAAAATAGATAGCAACTGTTCCGAAAACCACAAGTCTTATCACTGGAAATCTTCTTTTCAAGCCCATGAAAGAATCAAAATAAAATACAGAACTGCAAAGGAATAATGAAGGTGCTATATACTTATATAAGTAAGGAATTACTTCAGGATAATTCTTCCATATAAACTGGAACCCAAAGCCATCTTCTGTCAGAGAAAGGAGTATAGCGGTTAAAACGTATATCACATAATACAGATAGACTTTTTCTTTGGTGCTGGTATATATTAAAGCATTATATAAAGTTATGATAAGTAAAATTCCGTAATAAATGCCTAAATAAAGATATTCATGAGTTGAATAATATGAAAAATACTGTTGACTTCTTATCTTAAACTGAAAAGGTATATGATGTTGTGATTTTAACCTTAGCAAAAGTTGGTAATTATGATTTGCTTTAAAAGGGAGATCAAAAATGATATTTTTGGTGGGATAGTCTCTTTCATAAAATGAGTATTTTTCACCGGTTTTTCGGGATTGTATTAGTTTTCCATCTTCAAAGAGATAGAGATCAATTTCTTCAGTGTGAATTGCCAGAACTTCCAATATCCATTTGGTTTTCTGATATGCTTTAAATTGGATATCTGTATTAATCCAGTATGCAGAAGCGGGGTTGTCGTTATATAGTTTCTGTTTTTGGGGAAAAGTAAGAAGCGAATATTTGACAGGATCTGTAAAATGTTCATAGGTAAAACTACAAGAAGGATCTTCTATAATTGAAAAATTTCTTTCGGTTATCATGTAATCAAACCTATTATCAATTATAACAACTGGATTTTTTGAGTTAGCATTTAAGTTACCAATAAAGCAAAATGCAGCCAATAGCCCTGAAAGTATATATCGGACAGATAATCGTAACTTTTTAAAAGATGTATGTAAAAATTGTATCTCCCACATAAAAGTCTTTACTGGTTAAATGATATGATTGTGGTCTTCTATTTATAGAATAACCAAGCATAACACTTATCATGCGGAAATGTTTAAAAAATGGAGATGAATTTTGGTAAGGATTAGCTTCCGTGATTTAAATATTGCTCAATTTTAGGGAAGCATATTAGGAACCATTTTGTGTATCTTTCAGGATACTCCTGAATGTCCTGTTTCAGGTCTTCAAGTTTTACAAATTTCCAATCTTCAACTTCATTCGGGTTAATATCCGGAATCCCATCAAATGTGCCAATGAATACATGGTCATATTCGTATTCTGTAAGCCCGTTATTAAGTTCTGCTTTGTAAATGAAAGAAAAAATTTTCTGAAGGTTGGTGGAAAAGCCCATTTCTTCAAAAAGTCTTTTTTCTGCCTCTTCAGTAATAGAAGCTCCAGGAGCAGGATGACTACAGCAGGTGTTGGTCCATAAACCTCCTGAATGATATTTTGAAGATGCCCTTTTTTGTAAAAGGAGTTCATCGGCTGAATTAAAAATAAAAATGGAAAAAGCCCTGTGCAACTCACCTTTTTGATGGGCCTCCATCTTTTCCATTATTCCTTTCTCAGAATCATTTTGATCTACCAATATAACAAAGCTATTTGTCAAGCCGATATAGTTTAAAGTAAGTTCAACTTCTGTTTTATTACAGAGTTTAATGCCAATATAATTTTTCTATTATATGAAATCCCAATTTTGTTCGTTATTATTTTTTCAGAAGAAAGTTTTTTAATCTTTTTAAATAAAGTGCTGTAATATGCATATGCTATATATAATGCTCTTTTACTGCTTTGAGGAGCTCTGTCTATGTTTTCCTTTACTTTTTTAAGGTTATCTTCAATAGATATTTCCATGGCTATTTTCATTTCTTTCGAAAGCCATTCCAGCTGGATAGCAATTGCTGTCTCTGTATTGTGATAAAGTTTTGATGAATTCGTCAGTTTATTAATCATTAGAATTGTAGAAGAAAATTTTTTAGCAGATGTTTCAAGTGTTTCATATAACTGATGATTGCCATCACATAGGGCTTTTAAGATCATTAACCCTAAAGCTTCTGCTGCACTTGTTTCATACAACTCAATCTGTTCAGAATTCCCAGGTATCTGATAGATTTTTAATTTAATACCTTCTAAGAATATCCTTATCAAAGCTGTATCAATTTGGAATTCGTTTATGACTATCTGAAAACTATTAAGAATGGGATTCAGGCTGAAACGTCTTTCAATGGCTTTATAAGTCTCATTAATGTATTCAGATATTAATTCCTTTTTGTCTCTGTTTTCAAGACTGGTTACTATCTCTTCTGCTAAAGCAGCAAATGCATAGATGCTATATATCTTATCCCTTAAATGATGACTTAATGTATTTATCACCATAGTGAAATCAGTTCTGTATGTCTTTGATAAATCTTTGCTGCAATTAAAAGAAACTTGGTCGAATAGATTATTCATATGTTTAAAAGGTAGCTATTGGGATGATAATCAAAATGATTAAAAAAAATGGACATCCGATTTAAAATATGAGTAATAGAATTCAAACCTGAAGAGGATGAAATTGTTCGACGTTCTTTATTCAGGCTTCTCTTACATAAGTATTATTTAGGAGTAATTTGAAAATTATTTGTTTTCAAGTGCCAGAAATTCTTCTTAATTTTCAAATTGTTAAATACTTTTTCACATTGCTTAATTAAGTACAAATTTATGATTAAATTATCCATAATTGCAGCAGTTGCTACTTTAAGTTCTTTCTGTACATTGGCTCAGGTGCCGTCATATGAAGGAAAAATTTATAACATGCAAGGTAAAAGTGCAGCTGCCTGGGATTTCAGGAACGATAAGCAGAAGTTTTTGTCAGACAGCGATTCTGAAAAAGATCTCGTAAACCTTACTGAAAGCGCCGACCTGCCTTCTTTTAAGTTAAATTTTGCAAGTAAAAATCAAACTTCTTTTGTAGCTGCAGAAATTTCTAATCCTGCTTCTGCATCTTTTGCAGAAATACAAAAGATCTATTCAAGGGGAAAAGCATCGGTTACGCTTAATGATATTAAAAGTCAAAGCTATTATGTAGCAAGATTAAGGGGAGGTGAAGATTATTTGGTTGTTCGTTTTGATAATGCTATGGATGATAAAAAATCATTGGCCACAGGTGGTGATAATTTAGATTATATCAGTTTTACATATTGGAAGGGTTATTTAAATCCAAAATATCTTTCTGATCTAAAAAAGGAAGCTTTGGAAGAGTTGAAAAAAGGTAATTTTATGGTGGCTCTTCAAAAGGCTGAGGCGTTGTCAAAGCATGAAAAAGAGAACTATGAAGCTTATTATATCTCTGCGGTAGCCAAGTCTGAATTAGGTGATATTGAAGGGGCAATAGAAGATTTTAATAAATGTATTCGCTATAAACCTGACTATACAGATGCCTATATCAAAAAGGGGATAGCGGAAAGCAAAAATGGAATGAGATCTGAGGCGATTGAAGATTTCACAGCGGCATTAAAGCTGGACTCTTCAAAAGTGGAAGCACTGGTTCATAGAGGACATGAATACTATCTTTATAGCAGATATCCTGATGCAATTGCAGACTTTACCAAAGTGATATCCAAAGATCCTCAGAATTTTCAGGCATACTATCAAAGAGGTCTGGCAAGAAACGAGTATGGAAAATTTGAAGAGGCTATAGCAGATTTTACAAAGACAGTTGAATTGTATCCAAAATACAATTATGCTTACTTCTATCGTGGCTTTGCAAAGAGTGCTTTGTATAGATTCGCAGAGGCTTCTGCAGATTATGATAAAGTAATAGAGTTGGATCCGAATGATAAAGTAAGTTATTTTAACCGGGGGAATTGTAAAAGAGAATTGAAAGATTATAAAGCAGCTATTGCTGATTATGAAAAGGCTATTGAACTTGATCCTAGGTTTAATGATGCTTATTTCGAAAAAGCGCATTCAAAGTTTTTATCAGGAGACATAAAGTCAGCTATTATGGAGTATAACAATATCATAGAAAAGTTTCCTAATAACAGTCAGGCATATTTCAACAGGGGATTGTTTAATCTTCAGTTAAAGAAAGATCAGGAAGCTTTGTCTGATTTTACAAAAGCAATAGAGTTAAATCCCAGGGATGGCGAAGCATTTCATAACAGGGCAGTTGCCAAAGAGCAATTAGGAGACGACAGTGCATGTATCGATGCAAAGAAGGCAGTAGAGCTTGGAGATAAAGAAGCGGCAGAGTTGGTCAAATCTATATGCGGTAAATAATAAACTAAAAATTATAATGAAAAGAGGCGGTTTATCCGCCTCTTTTTGTTTCTGTCTGTTAAAACATCATTCTGTTTGAAATGTATAGTAATAAATTTCAGATATGCTGTTTAAGATTTTTATTGCTCTCATCCTTGTATTAATAAGTTTAACCTCCGTAAGGTTAGGAGACAAATGGCCGGAAGGCTATCAGGTTTATTTTGCAATTTATAAAGATGATTTGAAAACTGAGAAGAAACTCATCCTGAGAGAATTTCTTCAGGAAGGAAAGAAGTACTTTTTAGTAATTAACCCACATACCCTGAAGACTAGCATAATTGAAGCTTCTGAAATAATTCCCCCAAGGATTACATGGCAAGAGGTCAATCTGGAGTTTAAAAACACTCCTTATATACGTTTAATTGATAGTTCAATAAAAAATAGCAGTAACCTTCAGGATGCAGGTATTACACATGTAATGCCAGACCAGAAAGGTATTGACCTTACTATTGATCTTTGTCCTTCGGAAAGGCCTCTTGATAAAAGAATTTTTACTTCAATAATAGCAGAGTTTGAAAAAAATGATCACCCTGTTCCACTTGCTATTTCTGTCTCTGGCCTATGGATGGAGAAACATCAGGAGGATCTTAACTGGCTCAAAAAGTTAATAAGAGAAAATAGAATTACAGTGGAATGGATCAATCACAGCTATCATCATAAGGTAAGTGTGAATGAGCCTCTGAAAGAAAATTTTCTATTAGAAAAAGGAACAGATATAAACGAAGAAATACTCGATACTGAAAGGATAATGATTAAAGAAGGTTTGATACCTTCCTGTATGTTTAGATTTCCTGGTCTTGTTTCTGACAAATCCCTATTTGAAAAAGTTACAACCTTTGGACTGTTGCCTATTGGTACAGATGCCTGGCTTGCTAAGGGACAAAAAGTTTATGATGGAAGTATTGTATTGATTCATGGGAATGGTAATGAGCCACTAGGAGTAAATGATTTTTTGAAGCTTATTCGAACCGAGGGGCCTAATGTGCAAGCTGGAGATTGGTTACTATTTGATCTACGGAAAAGCCTTACCAATAAAATTCGACGATAACAATAAAGTCGGATAGATTGTTTGTTACGGTATTTATTTTAATTAAGTTTTAATGTGTTCATTTTTAGTGTTTTATGTGCTTGTTTGTGAGTCGTTATAAGGCTTGGTCAGCAAAACAGGACTTCCTACTTTACCCCATTTAACAAATGGTATTTTAATATTCTTATTATTTATGATGAGAGTTTTAATGAAAGGAGGGTTGATGAAAAGGATTATTAAAGCTTATCTTCAAAAACTACTGGGGTTCAGATTTTATCTGCACCTGTTTTCCTTATATAAGATCTATTCGTTAAGGATAGATAAGGGGGAGAAAGATTTTCTTCACTTTATCAAGCTTATTCCCAAGGATGGAATTATACTGGATATAGGAGCTAATATCGGTCTCATGACTGTAACACTTGCTAAAAAATTTCCAAAATCTACTGTTTATTCATTTGAGCCGATACCATATAATCTGATAACGCTGAATCAGAATATTGAGTTGTTTAAACTTGATAATGTTAAGGTGTTTCCTATGGCTTTGGGAAATGAGGATAGTGAAATCGACATGGTGATGCCTGTTGTAGATTCTGTAAAAATGCAGGGATTATGTCATGTAATTCATGATGCTATTCCGAAAAGCAGTATAGGCGAAACTTTTTCAGTGCCGCTGAGAAAGCTGGATAGTATTAAACACCTTAAAAATGCTTCTCAGGACATAGTGGCTATTAAGCTGGACGTTGAGCACTTTGAATGGGCAGTTCTTGAAGGAGCTCGCAAGATATTAAACAAACACAAGCCTGTCATCTATTGTGAATTGGGGGAAAATGAAAATAGAACCAAAAGTATGGAAGTATTATGCGGACTTGGATACAAAGCAAAAATTGTTGAAGGTAATAATCTGATTGATTTTGATCAGGAGGTACATAAAGCAACAAATTTTATCTTTATGCATTAGTATTTGAAATTCCGTAAGCTAAAGGGCAAGGTATTGTAGCCTTGCCCTTATTCTTTTTGGGGAGTTATTTTTTTAAGATTTTTTTCTTTACATCCCTTACCTTTTGTAATATTCCTTTTTCTTCAAGGAATGTAAGAGTGTTTCGGTAATATACAGATCCATGGGTTTGGAATTTTTCCTTAAGTACTTTTTCAAATATTTCGAATACAATAAAACCTATTAATATCGATACTATCCATTCAAGCTCTGCAAAAGCTGATTTACTAATGATTGTTTTCTTCGCTTTTAATCCCCAAAGGTTTTTAAGGCTTTTGGTTTCGAAGAAATGAGAAACTACTGTACTTGCCCAGGTACCGACTACAAATCCAAGTAGTCTTCCTGAAAGAATACTATACAGGTAATTAAGAAGTACTTCTTTGGATAAGTATTTTTTCATGATTAATCAGATGTTAAGTAAGTTTATTTCGAAACGACCGAATCTACCACTTGTTTCATCTAAAAAAAAGAGGTCTTTTTGAAAACAGGGAAAACTTTGTGGAGTAAAATATTAAAAGGATTCTATATTAAATTGAATGCTGATGATTATAGCTCTCACAATCTCTCTGGCATCTATAACAGATCTCAGCGCAGCTTTTGCATAATGGAATCTCTGGATGATTTTCACACTCTTCAGCACAGAGCCTGCAGATCTCAATGCATACTTCGAGTTGTTTGTAAAGCACTGCAGATCCTCTTACTGATAATTCCCCTGTAATATTTGTAATTCCGGCGCAATCAAGGTTCAGTCTGGCACAAATGGAATATTTTTCAAAGTTATTTTCCATTAAACATGCTGCTGCACATTTTTTACAGACTACAGAACACGCTGAAAGTATCTCTATAAGTTCATCCTGATTAACCATATATTGTTTCCTTGGTTATCAGTTAAACATACTTGCTCCTGCTATTGTTATTCTGTAGTTTAAGCTACAGAGTTTACAGCATTTTCAGTATTTGCAAGTTCCTGTTCGGGAATGTTTTTGGTTATGAAGTTGAGGAACGGCCCTGTCATGAATGTGGTAACAAGCGCCATAATAACCATCATTGTAAATATCTCAGGACTTAATACTCCCAAATCATATCCGATATTAAGGACCACAAGTTCCATGAGACCTCTGGTATTCATTAAAACTCCTATAGATAAAGCCCTTTTCCAGGAAAGGCCTGTAATCTTTGCTGCAAGTGCGCTACCTACCAGCTTTCCAAGAACAGCCAATACAATGATACACAGGCAAACCATCCATAAGTGGGGATTATTTAAGAGGTTGATGTGTGTTCTCAATCCTGTGAATACAAAAAATAGAGGGAGTAGTAAAACAAGGGCTACGTCTTCAATTTTTTCGGAAATGACTTTCTTCAGGTTTACCTCTTCTGGCATAATGACTCCCGCTATGAATGCTCCGAATAGAGCATGTATACCAATGACTTCGCATATATAAGATGATAACAATAATATAAGAAAAATTATCCCCGTCAGGGATCTGCTGACTTCTCCGTTTTGTGCCTTAATACTAAAAAGTTTATTAAGTCCAGGTTTTACTACATACAACATGATTAGAATATAAGCAGCAGCAAGAACAATTGTAAGAAGTGCGGAAAGGATAGTGCTAGCTTTTACGATTGCAATCACAGCTGCCAATACACACCATGCAGTAACATCATCTGCTGCTGCACAAGTAAGTGAAACAATTCCTATGGGATGTTTGCTTAATCCTTTTTCATGAACTATTCTTGCCAGTACAGGGAAAGCTGTTATGCTCATAGCGATTCCCATAAACAAGGCAAAGGCTACGAATGGTATATTTGTTGGCGCAAAACTGCTATACAGGAAGAAAGAACTTACTACTCCAAGGAAAAAAGGAAATATAATACTCGCATGGCTTATGATCACTGCCTGATGAGCCTGGTTTTTTATTGTGGAACTGTCTATCTCCATACCAACAATAAACATAAAAAGTATAAGCCCGATTTGACTTAAAAACTGAATGTTTCCTAAAGAAGATGCCGGGAAAATGAAAGAGGAAACTTCCGGTAGGTATAAACCTAAAAGCGATGGCCCTAAAACTATTCCTGCTAATATTTCTCCGACTACTGAAGGTTGTCCTGCTTTCCTGAACAGATACCCTAATATCCTTGCAACTATCAGGATAACAGTTATTTGTAATATTAAGGTGCTGAGTGAATTATGGATATTACTGTTCAATCCTGAAAATATCGAATTATTTTCAGAGGAAACTATTTGTGGCAATATTCTATTTGTCTCCAGATCTTTTCCATTGTTTAGTAAAAGCCAGATAAGCAGAGAAAAACCGCCAGTAAAGAGGGTATAGAAAATAAGATTTTTTTTCATAATAAGTAGTGGACAAAACAGTTGAAAAGGTTTTTGAAGACCTGTTTGTCAAATAAAATGGTGCTGCCTGCTAGGGTAAATTTACGAAAAATATTCTATATGAATGACTTTAAGGGTTCTGGAAAAATGTAGTATGATTATTGGGTACAGGTAATTCTGAGAATAATAAAATATCTGCAAGAACCTCCGCTTGTACCCTTAATTCCGGTACTGCAGTTGATTCAAATAGTACTCCTGTGAGTGCAGAACCAAGAGCATAAATGATATTTTCATTATAGTGATTTTTTACTTTTCCTTCTGGTGTAGCATCAACTCCCAAATTGAGAGGCCCAGGGTGAATCAGCCCTTTTTGAATCATATTTTTTATCAATGGATTTTGTAATTTGAGATAGTTCAGCTGTGGACCTGTGCAGTTTATAACCCTATGAACACTAAGGGAGGTAGGTTGTTCATTGTTCTTTTTTCTAACTGTTATATTTAGTTTTCTTCCAGTTTTTACAATTGTATCTATTTTACCTGAATGAATCTCCAACATATTATTCTTTAATAATTCATCAATAGTTATTTGATATTCCTGCGGTATTCTGTGTCTTGAAATACTCCATAGTCTGTTTAATTTTTGAATGAAAAGCGCTTTGTCATTAGTGGAAAAATTCATCCAGATTTTCTGGTTATAAGGTCTTAAACTGTCAATAATATCTCTCCAGTCTCCACCTTGTTGTTTGTGGCTGTGCAGATGTTTTTTTACTATGGATAAAACCTCGGATAAAGAGCTGGTCTTTTCGATTTCATGATAAAAAGGTTCATAGAAATACACTGGTTTATGCACAGCAGGTAAAAAGCCATGTCTGCTAAAGGCATGTATTTTCCCTTTGTGAGAATTAAAGTATAAGGTTGTGCATAAATCAATCATTGTTAATCCGGTTCCAAGAATAAGAATATCTTCTTCCTTATGAATTTTATCAATGATCGTTTGATGATTCCACGGATTCGTGAAATATATACCATCATCAATGTATTTTTCAAAAGGGTCATTGTCTGATTGAGGAGAAAAATTTCCCGGGGCCAGAACTACTTTATCACTAATGATTTTTTTTCCACTTTCAAGTAGTATAACTGCTTTATCATTTTCCAACGTGACGTCAATTGCCTCTTCAATGTGAATGTCAACATTATCGGGGGCCTCATTCAACTCATGGTAAAGAAGATTTGAAAGATAGTTTCCATAAAGCTTTCGGGGCACATAGTCTTCGTTGTTATAAGGATATTTATTCTCTTTCAGCCAGTTAATGAAATTATCTTCATCAGATTGTAAAGCGCTCATTTTGCCAGCGTTGACATTCAGCAAATGAAAGTTGAATTCTGTAGAATATGCTGCTCCTTTGCACAGTTTTTCGGACTTATCAATTAGATGTATTTTTATTTTAGATTGCCTTTTTTTTAGTAAGTGCAATGTGAGCATGCATCCGCAGAATCCTCCGCCTACTATACTGATAGTCTTCATACTTATTAACCTTTAAAAAGAACTGCATGGAAAAGAGATATGTTTAATCCTTTCAGTTAAGGTTTGTATATGAAGCAGTAAGGGAATGCTCAGTGGTGAACTCGTAAAAAGATGTTAAGTAAATAAAAGAAATGAAAGCGCTCTTTATTTCTTTTATTTACTTAGGAGGAATTTATTTTTCAATAGAAAAAGATAGTCCGAAATTGAATTCGAAGTAGCCCAGACTACTGAATTCCTGGTAGGAGTAAGTGGCATAGTTATACCTTCCGGAAACGATAAGCCCCAGGCCGTTTTTCAGATTTATTAGCGTACCAATCTCAGGACGCAAGCCAAAACTTGTTTTAGTATGTTTGGATTCTAAAGTCGAAAGATACTTCTGATAATTACTTACAAATGCACCTATTCCGATACCAGCGTATGGCTTGAATGCTGATATAGAATTGAGGTAATAAAAACCTGTTGCCAGCACAGGAACAGTATTGAAATATCTCGTCTGTACTGCAGATATATTACCACTTGCTGTAGGATACTCTTGCCGGTCAAAATATTTTCTGAAATCATTATAGCCCAGATTCAATCCAACAGATAGGTTCTTGTTGATAAAATATCTGCTTTCTATGGAAAAGCCATCAAATAATTTTTTGTCTATATACGACTTTAAATCCCCGGAAGCGAAACCCATTCCATAGTTATAGGAGAACAGTGACCTTATATTATCCTGAGCTTTGCAAATGCTTTGAGCGAAGACTAGTATTATGGTCATTAAGACCAGTAAAATATATTTTCTCATCTTTTGAGTATGAAGTCTGTATGTGTTTGTTGAGTTTATTGTCCTGCAAATAAATAGGGAGACTGTTTAAAAAGACTATTGATGCCATCTTTGGTTCTTTGTTCAGTTCCGGGAAATGCGCTTATTAATGCTCCAACAACAATACCATTCCAAATAATATTTAAAGAGTCGGTTGATGATTTTGCATTCACCATATCAATAGATAAGCTTCCGCTTATTACTGCTGGATTAGTGAATTCTAAAGGTGCTGAGAATGGTTTTGGAAAAAGAATTGTATCAGGATTTGCAAGTCCTTCATAAATCCCATTGTTAATATAAGAAAAGTCATTTCCACCAGTGTAAAACAACAAGCGGGATATAATTACAATAACATCAGGATTTGCATTTTTATCTACTCGAATAAATCCTCTTTGGGCAAGATTCGTATTTATAAGGGAAATGAATGCAGTGTCTACGTTTTTATATTGTGTAGTATCACTGGTAAGTTTTAAGGGAGTAACTTTATTGCTTATAAAATAAGTTTTTACTGTATTGAAATCAAAGTTCTTGTCATGATTGGTGACATATATATCCTGATCCTCAAATGAAAGATCATTTGCGGGGTCGACTTTCTGGCAGGAAAAAGCTATAGTTAAGAAAAGTAAGCCTGTCAGAAACAAATTTATTTTAGACATTGATAAGGGGATTGATTTTAGTGCCACAAAAATGATAAAATAAGTTTAGAAAGACAAAATGGAGTAGAGAATGAGAATAGGTGGGGATGAGTGAAAGTATTATTTCTAAGATATTTATCGGAAACAATTGTTGCTGATTTTGATTAATTCATTGATAATGAAGTTGAATGTTTATCTTTGGCTGATTGGTATAACCTTATTCTCTTGCAGAGGAAATCAGGAAGAATATTTTCGGTTCTCAAAGATTCCTGAAAGTCTGGAGCAAGTATTACATTTTAACGATGTTACTTTTAATGTTTCAGTAAAAGGAACAAGCAGTTTGAAAAAAATTACCATTATCATAAAATCACCAGAACTTAATGATACTTTAATAAGGATAGTTAATGGAAAAGTTTACGGAGTAAAAACAGGTGATCTCAATAATAACAATCTTCCGGAAATATATGCATTTGTAATCGGTAGAGGTAATAATGCAAAAGGTAGTTTTGTCGGATATGAATTTGGTAGTGATGAGGTAGTTCAGTTAGCTTTTCCTGAGCCAAATCCCAAGCTTATGGAAGGATATATGGGGCAGGATTCACTTTTTATTCAGGGGAAATACCTGGTAAGACAATTTCCAGTCTATAATGATTCTGATTTAAGTCTAACTCCCACTGCAAATACCCGGGTAATAGAGTATTCCCTGGATGACTCACATCCATATAAAGATATTCGCCTTCTGCATCTGGAAAATAGTTATGTGAAATAGCTATAAAAAATAATTTAATCTTTTGGCTTTCGTTAGCTTTTACCGACCCAGCTAATGGAATATTTGATTGAATTATGAAGAGTACCTTGCTAGCTATTTTAGTCTTGATCACCCTGAATGTAATGGGGCAGGATAGTACTTGTGTAAACACTGACCCGGAAGATTCTCTGGTAGTTTATACGCCTGATTTTAAGTTTAAAAAGGGGATTTACCTTACTTATGATGATTTTAAGAATAATTCTCCATTACCTTTATCTGCTATTAAAACTGATCTGGATTCAAATTCTATCCATTTTTTTAAAGACCTATTGAGTCATAAAAAAATTTACATTTATGAGAATGGGCAGCTGAAATGGCTTAAAAATACGGAATATTGGGGGTATTCAGACGGTAGAAGGGTTTATTGTAACTCATACGGCCGTTTTGCCAGACTTGATATCATCGGTAGTATTTGTTTTTTTGTAAAGGTCTCTCCAATGCTTGATTTCAACGATGCTTATTATTCCCATGCATACACCCATATTACCAGACGGAACATGATGGATCCGGGAAGAAAAACTCAGGCGGATAAATACATTATGAATTTTGAAAATGGAGAAGTGTTTTTGCTTAATAAAAAACAACTTGCAAATCTCCTTTCTAAGGATGCAGAGCTATTAAATGACTATAAAAGATTTAAAGGGAAGAAGGATGTAAAAACATTTATGTTTATCATGAAGTACAATCAAAAGTATCCCATTTCGTTTCTAAAATAGTATCGTTTAGTTTAATTTTCCCAATAACCCTTTTCCTTAATAGGAAAAGGGTTTTAAGGGAGATTCTGACTTGTTTTTTAAAGTTTATTCAGAGCTGCAGTTACCCAGTCTTCCGGGATATTTTTCAGAGCCGCTCTCAACTCTTCTTCCCACTTTGCTGAAATGTAGTGAAGGTCATCTTTTTCATATCTATGCTCCACCATATTAAATGTATCGGACTTATACAATACAACATCCAGAGGATAATCAACATCATTGGCACTTACTCTTGTTGAATCAAAAGATAGAAAGCCAGCTTTTAACGCTTCATTAAAATCTGTTTCATAAGTCAGTATTCTGTTGAGTATAGGTTTCCCATAACCTGAGTTTCCTATTATTACGAAAGGGGTGCTGGTAGAAATTTCTATCCAGTTTCCTTCTGGGTAAAGTAGAAATAGCTTATGCTCTTCATCGTCTTCAAGTTGTCCTCCAACTATGGTAAACAGGTTAATGAACAGACCGGATCTTTCAAGTGAACTTCTGTCTTCTTCAGCTACCCTTCGCAACTGAGAGCCAAATGCGTTAACAATTTTATATAATTTGTTAAAATGTTCGCCTTCGTTTTCCTCTATTACATCTTTAAAGTAGGTAAGAGCTTTATCTCTCACTGATCTCAGACCGCTTGTCATAATGAACACAGCATGTCGTTCTTTTTGATAAACATATACTTTTTTGGCAGTAGTAGTTTCTGATCCTGAAGTTATTCTTGTATCTGATAACGCAACAAGTCCTGATTTTAATTTAATTCCTAAACAATAGGTCATGTGATAAACAATATTTTATAATTTAATCTAAATGTTGATATTATTGTTGCTGCTGACTTACATGAACAAGATGGTGTGTTTTATTTTCTCCGATAGAAAGCAGCACTCCTTTAATCGGGCTGCAATCGTTATAATCTCTTCCATGGGCAACTTTTATATATTGGATGTTGACACGGGAGTTATTGGTAGGGTCAAAGCCTGTCCAGCCCATTCCTGGAATATAAACTTCTGCCCAGGCATGCATTCCGGAAGTGCCTGTATAAGTTGTTCCCTGGTCAAGGTAACCTGATACATAGCGGCAGGCAAGCCCGTTGCTTCTTGCCATAGCTAGGAACAAATGTGTATAATCCTGACAAACACCCTTCTTTAATAGGATAACCTCTGCTGCTGTAGTGTTTACATTTGTTACTTCTTTTTCATAAGATATAAGGTTATGAATATGTGAATTTAATTCCAGGGAATAGTCAAGCAGATCAGAACTTCTTCGGTAAATTAAAATTTCATTCTGATTTTGTTTGGGAATAATAGTGAGAGGGGAGGCATGGAGATAAAGAAAATTGTCTATATAAAAGTTTGTTGAGTTTATTTCGGCCCACTGCTCATGTGCTGAAGGTCTGAGGTTGTCATTATTATTAATTCCACCCTTTTTGACCTTTGTAGAATATTCCAGTTTAAAACTTTTGAAATAACCTGCAGGTCTTATTCTTATCTGATTAAATCCAAAACTGTTTTTAGTAGTGAAAACATCTTGTCCAGTAGAAGTTTTTATCTGAAATTCAACTAACGTCTGAAACTCGCATTCGCAAGGAGAGATCATAAACTCGAAAAATGCTTCCTTAACAGGATATTCATATTCGCTTATGGACTGATATACAATGTCAAAAAAAGTAGACATATTTTTATGTTAAGAAATTTTCTGGTCCACCAGCGATCCCAGTTTATATAAATCATCAAGTGTTTTCTCAAGAAAGGGAAGTATTTTGTCTTGAATTTCTTCTATAGTGAGGTAACTATAAGAAGCTTGCAGTTTTCCCGCAAAGAATTCCACAGAACCTTTTTCTTCCCCTTTTACAAGGCTGATTTTTTGAAGACAATCATTTACTGCTTCCAGATTAAATATAATGGATCTTGGGAAATCTTTATTGAGAATAAGAAATTCAAGAGCTTTTTTAAGGTTTGGGACAGATTTATAATGTACCCTGCTCATATCATATCCTTCAGCACTCTTTAGCATAGCAATGCACTGATATGTTTCCATTGCCTTCCCGAGCTTCAGCTGTTCTGTTTTTTCAATGTCACGAACCTTTGCTATAAGCATACGTGTCAGCTGTCCTGCCGCTTCAGTATGTATGCCTAATTGTATAAGCGACCATGTTTCATCATGAAGTAGGCTGTGATCAATATAACCATTTACGATCGCGCACTGGTGCACTACCATTTCAGTGAAGCTAAGTATCTCTTCTTCAGAAAGTGTTTTGCTTTGATATTCATTGGCGCTATGGTAAAACTTATTGATAGATTCCCAAAGCTCTGAAGAGAGAATGTCCCTGGCTCCTCTGGCATTTTCTCTTGCATTATTGATAAAGGATTTGATGGAAACCGGATTGGTTTCATCAAGTGTGATTTTATAAATAAGATTCTGATCTTCGAGATTAAGAATGTCTTCATCATATTCATAACTAAGGCCTGTCATGCATGAAATAGAATCCAATACATATTCTTTTTTGGATAAATTGGGTGCATCCAAAGCAGAAAAATAATGAACATTCACATAACGGGCAGTATGTTGAGCTCTTTCAAGGTAACGACCCATCCAGAGCAGACTATTTGCGATTCTTGATAGCATAGTTGTTTAACCTTCTAATACCCAGGTGTCTTTGGAGCCTCCACCTTGTGAGGAGTTTACAATAAGGCTTCCCTTTTTTAAAGCTACTCTTGATAATCCACCTTTAAGAACAAAATCCTTATTTTTACCCATCAGGCAAAAGCTTCTAAGGTCGATATGTCTTGGCTCAAAAAACTCAGACTCTTCAATAAAAGTTGAATGAACAGACAAAGACATGATGGGCTGAGCTATATACTTTCTAGGATTCTTTTTAATTCTTTCCTGAAACTCCTTTCTCTGTTCTGCTGTGGATTTATGGCCCATGAATATGCCATATCCTCCCGATTCGTCCACTGGTTTAACTACAAGATTTTCCATGTTTTCCATAACATACTTAAAGTCCTCTTCCAACTCACACCGATAGGTGTGTACATTTTTTAATATTGGTTCTTCGGAAAGATAATATTTGATAATGTCCGGAATGTAAGTATAGACAGCTTTGTCATCTACAGCTCCTGTGCCTGGTGCATTGATGATAGTAACATTTCCTTCTCTGTAGCAGCCCATTAGTCCTGGAATTCCGAGTACCGAATCTGCTCTGAAGCAAAGAGGATCTATAAAGTCATCATCTATACGTCTGTAGATTACATCGATTCTTTTAGCGCCGTGCAGTGTCTTCATATAGACAAAATTTTTGTCAACATAAAGGTCTCTTCCTTCAACAAGTTGTATCCCCATGCTTTGAGCAAGGAATGAATGCTCATAGTACGCTGAATTATACATTCCGGGAGTGAGTACGACGCAGGTGGGATTGTCTACTCCTTCCGGGGCTACCGATTGGATCATGGATAAAAGCTGTTCCGGATAATCGTGAACGGGTTTTATATTATAGCTTGAGAATACCTTGGACAAGGTTCTTTTCATAGCCTCCCTGTTAGACAGGACATAGCTTACACCTGAAGGACAACGAAGATTATCTTCCAAGACATAATATTCTCCGTCTTTGTGTTTAATTAAATCGGTTCCGGAAATGTGTGTATAAACTTTACCCGGCGGGGTAAATCCAATCATTTCCTTAAGGTAGTAATTGGATGAAAATATAAGTTCGGAGGGAACGATTTTATCTTTCAAAACCTTTCTGTCATGGTAAATGTCATAAAGAAACATATTGATAGCCCTGTTTCTTTGAATAATACCTTTTTCAAGGTTTTCCCATTCTTTTAAAGTTATGATTCTCGGAAATAAGTCAAAGGGGAATATTCGTTCAACACCTTTCATGTTATCCGAATAGACAGCAAAAGTAACTCCCTGATTGAAAAAGGAAGCCCTCGCAAATTCATTCAGCTTCTTTAAGTCTTGTAATGTAAGTTTATTAAATAAAGATAAAACTTTCTGGTAGTACTTTTTTACCTTACCGGTTTGGTCGAAGACCTCATCATAAAGGTTTTTCTCCAAATTATAGGAGGAGAAAACTGAATTGTCGCTGAGTTGGATGCTGTCTTTCATAAAAATATTAATTTTCTAATAATTTAATTTTAAACATAAAGGATAATATATCCTAATGTTTTTGGAGTTTTTTTATTATTATCCCCAAATAAACATGTAAATCAATTAATTGTTTTAGATTATTTATATGGGTTTTAATTTTTATCATATAGGGTATTTATATAATAATAATAATATTTGTGTTAGTTTTTCGTAAAAAAATTATATTTTGATTATTTAAGTTGAAAATTCGATTTGATTATTTTTTAGTATTATATAAAATGTTTAATATGATTAAAATTTCAACTAGTATTTTGATTAAGTGAGTAGTATTCGTCAAAGTAAGTTTAAAAGATGAGTGTTATAATTTGTGAGTAAAGCTCTTTTTAAGCGAAAAAATTTGGGGATTAAGGGTAGAATTTGTTCCTTGGTAGTAAATGGAATATTTAATTGAATTTTTTAATAAAGTCGAGCCCCTGAGTGAGGCTAGTAAAGAAATTTTACGAAGTTTTTTATATACAGAAAAATTGAAAAAAGGTAGTTTTTTTCTGGAATTAGGTACTTACTGTATGTAATAAAATAGGTTTTGTTAAATCTGGAATAATCAGAGTTCAGTTTTTAAATGAAATTGGAGAAGAATTCACCAGGTATTTTATTGATGAAGGACATTTCGCTGTGGATCTGACAAGTTTTAATGATAGGACTTCCTCAAAAGAATATCTTCAGGCTCTTACAGATATGGAATTGGTTATCATAACAAGAGAAGCAATGGAGTATTTTGCAGTCAATATTTCTAACTGGAATAGTATTATTAGAAAGTTAACTGAAAAAGCTCTTTTAGAGAAATTAAAACTTAGTAATGAAATGGTGCTGGATGATGCCTATACCAGATATCAGAAATTAATGGAAAGGCAGCCGGAAATTGTACAGAGAGTTCCTTTGAATATTATTGCATCATATCTCGGAGTAAGTCAATATACTCTTAGTCGGATAAGGAAACGATATCGGTGAGTTTTTGCCAAAAGGCAAAATTTTTTCAGTATCCATACTCTTACTTTGCCTGAAATCAATATTAATAACAATGACTCAAAAAACGGTTGTGATTACTGGTGTTTCTTCTGGTATTGGAAACGCTACGGCCAAGCTTTATCTTTCTAAAGGATATAGAGTGTTTGGATCTGTAAGAAATGTCAATGATGCTCAAAAGCTGAAAGCCTTATTGGGTTTTGACTTTTACCCTTTGATAATGGATGTATGTCAATTGGATGAAATTGAAAAATGTGCAGAAGTTGTTAGAAAAGAGCTAAATGGAAAACCTCTGGATTGTTTGATTAACAATGCTGGAATGGCATTGGCTGGTCCCCTAGAATATCAGAACATTCAAGAAATACAGAATATTTTTGATGTAAATGTTATAGGATTGATTAAAGCGACAAGGGCTTTCCTGCCAATGTTAAAGGTAAGAGACTTTAACACTAACAGAGCGGGAAAGGTAATCAACATCAGTTCTGTTGCCGGTAAGATATCGGCTCCTTTTTTAGGGGCATATGCCTCGTCCAAACATGCTGTTGAAGCGATATCTGCAAGTTTCAGAAGGGAACTTATGCCTTATGGAGTAGATGTGATCATTATTGGTCCTGGTAATGTACGCACTCCTATCTGGAATAAGGCAGCAAGACTGAATGAGTATGACCATACCAGCTATAAAAAAGCATACAGAAACTTTATTGACTATGCACTGGAAGGGGAGAAAAAAGGTATGGCTCCGGAAGAAATTGCTGAGGTTATATTGAATGCCTGTGAAGCAAGACAGGCCTCTTCCAGATATGCGCCCGTTGCACAAAA
Organism: Sporocytophaga myxococcoides; assembly: GCF_000775915.1. Classification (NCBI taxonomy): domain Bacteria; kingdom Pseudomonadati; phylum Bacteroidota; class Cytophagia; order Cytophagales; family Cytophagaceae; genus Sporocytophaga; species Sporocytophaga myxococcoides. Next base: position 361,167 of record NZ_BBLT01000004.1, on the reverse strand, counting down.
GGTCATTAACTGGATATTGCCAAGGTCTTTTTCAGATAGGACTTTAGATAAAATTTTCTACAAAAATTTTAAAATGGGAGTTTGAGCAGATTTTAAAAAAAAGAGAAAGCTTACTGTTCTATTTTAGATGGTCAGCTTTCTCTTCCTCAAGTGTAGTTTGTCTTATAAGAAAAGGCTTAGGGTTAATTGCAAAAATTAACAACCTGGTTTCTTCTCTGTTTAGTCTTTCGTTGATGTAGATAACTCCCAGGTTTGCATCAAAATCTACTAGGCTATCTTTTCTTAGTGAAGATAATTGATCCCAGTCGCAGGCTTTAAGATCGTTTAATTCTATACGTTTCAACGCATAACTGCTGATGGCAAGCTCGAATAGTTTTATTGTGTTTTCACGAGCTTCATTTTCTGAATGATAATACCATTTTGTAGCACTATCAGGCATACGAAAAACTTTGCCACTGTTGTAAAAAGTAATGTCAGGGTTCTTCTCCACAGTATATAAGGGAGGAGGGCCTTCAAATTCCAACAAAAGGTGAGTTTTTATTTTTCCTTTGTTGATTAGTTCGAGAACTTGTTTGTCTGTAGCGGATTGAGGAATTTGAAATTCAAGTGTGTCAAACAAATATTCAATATCCCCATCAGGATGCTCCTTTACAAGCGCCTTTCCAAATTGATCAGTGAAATATTCATTGATCATTAAAATTCTTTCATCTGAGAGAGTCAGGAGTAGATCGTAAAGTTTGCTTTCCCTGACTTTTAAGATGCATAATTCATTAAATTTCTTCTCTGCAGATAGCTTATTGTCAAACTCAAAAAGGATATGGCCGGGACCAAGCTCGGATTTTTCCCTGACAATTTCACGGATAATAAATTTATTTTGTTTGTCCAATTTCAATAAGGTTGTTCATCGGACTAAGATAAAACTCTCTAATGTTTTAATTAAGCATTTTTTGCTTTAAGAGGAGTTTTTTGTGGATTAAACTGATTTTTGGAAGGATGTAAAATCAGTTTTATCAATTGGTAAATTGTAAATACTTCAGATACAATTACTGATAAGCAGTATATTATAGCGAATAGCACGCCTCTGATTATAATTGAAATAATTTTGAAAACTATTTTCATGATGTATTACGTTTAGGCGTGAAAAATTACATGTGATATAAGAACAACCCACGAACTTCTTATTTGTTCTGCAGTCTGTAAATATGTCTGGGAATTTAGAACAATTCTATAGTTTTATTACTTTTAGATGTAGAAGCAAAATAAGATGGAAATGGAAAAGCATATCCCAAAGATCGAGACAAGGTATGATGACATGGCAGGCGCAGTATCATTGAACTTTAATGAAACTATGGATTTTAATGCCTTTTCTGAATCGGTAATGGGGGTTAATCTTCTTCAATATGAACCTATTTCGTTAAGGCTGTATCTGAATCATAAAGATATGGTCGTTACTGTTTATGCTATTGATAAAAAGTTTTTAGTAACAGAACCTCAGAATGCAGGTAAAATCAGAGTTAAGAAGTTTAAAAAGGATGTAGCCCCTGAAATACTTTTTTCCTATATACGGCAAATAGATTTCACCCTTGTTAACGGTGATTTTGACATTGAATCTTTTGAAGTGGTGAACTAATTGCGTTTGATTGAAATTTCTACATCAATTATTTTTGAGAGACTTATTTTTTAATTTTTATTTTATTATGAAAACGAACAATTTTTATTTTCTTTTATTATCAGGCATATATGTAATTGTGAATGATCCGTGGTTAGCTGATATCTGCCAGCTAATCCCAAATGTATCTCCGAAAGTTATGATAAAGTCGTTGCAATAAATGATAAGTATTTTTGCTTTATTGATGAAGAGGGTTTATTTGCTTCTGAAGGCAAATTATTAACGAGGTTAAAAGATATTTCGAAATATGGCTTATTTATAAAGGATCTAAAAGTATATCTTTTATATTATGGGAGTTCAGTTTTTATAAATGTTTATACAAATTTGGAAACCGGAAATTTATATTTTCTAATTTGAAATTGTTGAGATCCAATTTTATAGTTTTCAGGTGTTAATATATACTCTTGTTGAATTAATATAATTAGTATTGATAACGTTTATTTAACTTTCTTAGTAATTATTAATTTTAATGAAATAAAATCAAATTAATGTCATCTAGATCTTCTCTGGCTTCAAAATCAAAACACCTGGGGTTTCTTTCAGGAGAAGGAGAAATGGCATTACTCACCAAGACATTTGATTGGTGTAAGACTTCTGTAGGGGCAATAGAGCAATGGCCCCAAAGCCTCAAGACTGTTGTATCTATGGTTTTGTCTTCAAAGTTCCCAATGTTTATTTGGTGGGGAGAAGAGCTAATTCAGTTTTATAATGATGCATATCGCCCTAGTTTAGGAAATAATGGGAAACATCCTCTTGCACTTGGCCAAAAGGGAAAGGATTGCTGGAAGGAAATCTGGACCATTATTTATCCCTTGATAAATCAGGTGATGACCACTGGGGAAGCTACCTGGAGTGAAGATCAACTAATTCCTATTTACAGAAATGGCAAAATAGAAGATGTTTACTGGACATTTGGGTATAGCCCAATAATTGATGATTCAGGCGGAATAGGCGGGGTGTTAGTTGTTTGCAACGAAACAACTGAAAAGGTTCTTAATTCAATTAAGCTAAAAGAGAGTAAAGATCAATTGCATTTCGCAATAGAATCTGCCGAATTGGCTACCTGGGAATACAGTCCTTTAACTCATACCTTTAAATGCAACAACAGGTTAAAAGATTGGTTGGGAATTCCTGTGAATGCAGAGATAAGCTTGGAAGAGGCTATTAATAATGTTGCAAGCGTCGAACAGGTTACTGTCAGAGATGCCATTAAACAATCGCTGGATTCCAGTTCTGGGGGATTATTTAATGTTGTCTGTACAATACTACATTCGAAAACCGGAGCAGAGCGTATCGTAAGGGCAAAGGGCAGAAGTTATTTTGATCTCAAAGGCAAACCTTACAGATTTAGTGGGATTATTCAGGACATAACTGATGAGGAAATAGCCAAAAAAGAACTGGCAGATAACCGGAAAAGTCTTGAATTAAGGAATGCCGAACTCTTAAAGATTAATAATGATCTGGATAATTTTATTTATACAGCATCTCACGATCTGAAAGCTCCGATCTCCAACATTGAAGGGCTCCTTCAGGCTTATATGACGGAGGGATCATTTGATGAAGAGCAGCAATCATTAATTGATATGATGCTTTTCTCTATTGAAAGGTTTAAAACAACAATTAAGGATCTGACAGAAATTAGCAAAGTGCAGAGAGTAAGTAATCAAGAACCTGAAGAACTTACTTTTTCTGAGATCTATAATGAGGTAATCCTTGATATAAGGGAGCTTATAAAGGCCAGTAAAGAGCCTCTTATAGTTGCAGATTTCAAAATCGATAAGATCAGATATTCAAGAAAAAATCTGAGAAGTATTATATATAATCTTTTATCTAATGCATTGAAATACTCTTCTCCTGAGAGAAGACCAGAGATTCATTTGTCTACCCGGCTGGCAGATGATTTTATTTTGCTTGCAATATCTGATAATGGTCTAGGGATAAATCAGGAAAGTCAGCATAAGGTTTTTAATATGTTTGAACGGGCTCATCAGCATGTAGAGGGAAGTGGAGTAGGCCTGTATATTATCAAAAGAATTATAGAGAATTTCGGAGGGAAAATTGAAATTCAAAGTACAGAAAACGTTGGAACAAACTTTTATGTGTATCTGAAAAACTTGTAATATATAGTCAAAACAGTTGATCTGATTTGACTATATTTTATTAAATGGAATTTTTATGAATGTTGTTTCTGGGCTCCATTAAATATTTTTTGACATATAAATACTAACAACAGGATAATGATTGCCCCTGAGAAAGCCAAGCCCATATCTTTCTGCGCATCCCAGATATCTCCCTGTGAACCAAGATAAGCAGCTCCCTGCTCCGGAAATAACAGATCTGCAACAGCCCATTCTATCAGCTCATACATGGCGCTGAAGGACAGTGTTATTTCAGCTGGAAGAAGCCAGCAATATTTTTCAGGAAATTTAAATGTGTTTTTGAACAGATCTCGCATAGGGTATGCAAGCAGGAAACCAAAACTAAAATGAACAATTCGGTCATAATGATTTCTTGATGTATGTAATACTTCCTGAAGCCAGAATCCAAAAGGATTTTCAGCATAAGTGTATTTAGCTCCGTAAATGTGAAGGTTAAGGTATACAAAAATGAAGGTATAGCTGAGGTCTGAAAGTCTGTATTTTTTATATGTAAGAAGCAGGGTACTTCCGAATAAGAAGGTCAATGTATTTTCAAGAAACCAGTTGTTTATATCTGAGGTGTCTATCAATGTCCATAGCCATACCCCCATAAACAAAGCCAGGAGCGCCAATGGAAAGGTATTCGATTTTTCTTCCGAAAGTTTTAAACTTGAAGCTGTAGTGTAATTCATAATTCAGGTTTTCTGTGTAATCGTTTGATAATGATAGTATTTTGTAATTTATATTTTTTTAATAATTGATATACGTAGTTTCATAGAAACTGATTGTTAAACATTTGAATAGTCGTCGGGTATTTTACAAATAAGGGTAAAATTTCCGCATTATTATTTGAATGATAAGAACGATTGAAGTTAATATAGGGGTAAAGTTGGATGATTATGACTTGTATGCAACACTTTCACCTGGATTGCGGGCGCTGCAAAGTGAAGCATGTGTATTAGTGCCAAAGCTGAAAGGTACAAAAGTCTGGATGGTCAATTCTACGGCTCAGGGTGGGGGAGTTGCAGAAATGATGCCTCGTCTTATAAGTCTGTTCAGACAGATTGGAATAGATACTGATTGGGTTGTTGCAGGATCTGATAAAATAGAGTTCTTTAATATTACCAAAAAAATCCATAATCTTATTCATGGGGTTTGTTGTGACTTTGTATACGAAGAAGAAAGGGCATTGTATGAGCAGGTAAATAAAGAAAATGCAGAAGCCTTGCTCAAATTATTAAAACCTCATGATATTGTAGTAGTGCATGATCCGCAACCTGCAGGTATGATCAAATTTTTAAAAGGGAAACTTCCCTTAAAGTTTATCTGGAGGTGTCATATAGGAATAGATCAGCATAATGAGCAGACTAAAAACGCCTGGGACTTCCTTCTGCCATATACTGAACTTTATAATTTTAATGTATTTTCCGCTACAGCATATATTCCCGGTCATTTAGCTGGGAGGGCTACAGTAATGCACCCTACGATAGATCCTTTGGATCATAAAAACAGATATCTTTCAATTCACAAAACAGTTGGCATTCTAAGTAACTCTGGCTTATTAAGACCTTATCAGGCAGTTCTTACACCTCCCTTCTCCAACATGGCTAAGAGACTTCAGCCTAATGGCAATTTATCTAGATCATTTCTCCCCTCAGATCCTGGCTTGTTATTTAAACCATTCGCTTTACAGGTTGGTCGGTGGGATAGGCTAAAAGGTTTTTTGGAATTGATAAAGGGGTTTGAATTGATGAAGACCAGGACTTCTTATCAATATGATCACAGACATAGAAGACGACTGGAGATGCTTAAGCTAGTATTGGCAGGTCCTGACCCGAGTTATGTTTCAGATGATCCTGAGGGAGAAGATGTATTAAATGAAATTTTTGATTACTATAAAAGTCTTTCAACTGCACTTCAAAGAGATATTGTAATTTTAAATTTACCAATGGAGTCGAGGAAACAGAACCATCTTATTGTTAATGCTCTGCAACTTTGTGCTTCTGTAGTTGTTCAGAACTCTATCAGAGAAGGGTTTGGTTTAACTGTAACAGAAGCCATGTGGAAGAAGAAACCTGTGATAGGAGGCTATACCTGTGGAATAAACGAGCAGATAATGGATGATATTCAGGGGAAGATTATTAAAAACCCTGCAAACCCTGAGGATGTAGCACATGTTATGAATATGCTGCTTAAGGAACCTAAAAAAAGAGAAGTCCTGGGGCACAGAGCGCAGAAGACTGTAATAGATCACTTTTTGATTTTCAAACAGATTCTGCAGTGGTTACATTTGTTTGATAAATTTTAACTACTATCTCATATTGTTGGTACAATAAGGATAGGGATATCAGTGCAGCATGGCAATCTTTCAATATTATCCTGTTCAATGATCATCTGAAATATTCTGCTTGATTTTTCTATACAGATCACATCAGCTTTTTGTTCTCTGGCAAAGGTTTCTAATTGTATTAATACATTTTTACAGTCATGAATATGAACATCAATAGGAGGTGTTTTAAGAGAATGATGGAGGCTTTCAAAGTTTGATGCTATGTCCTTTTTCTCAAACCATTTAAGTCGGTCTTCAGCAAAGTATAGTACTTCAAACCTTCCGGAGTAGGGACGAATGAATTCAGCAATCCATCTGAAGCTAAGGTAATTCTGGTCTTTTAAATGACTAACAAATAGAAATCTGTTAAAGCTTTGGAAATTAGCATCAGGGGGAATGATTAATATAGGAAAACTGGACTGGTTTACAATTGATAAAGTTACTTTACTGATGAAGAAGTTTTCTTCTTTGTTTTTTCCTAAACTACTAATTCCTACTATGTCTGCATGAGTTTTAGTAATCTCATTGACAATCTCATCCGTTACATTTCCCCAAAGCACCAGTTTTTCATGTTTAATGTCTTGAAGTAATTCTTCCATTTCTGATGATAAAGAATGAGGAATAGGTGTTTCTACATGTACCAGCTCAATATTTGCGTTGCTTAAAGCGGCAAGATCTTTAAGGTACTTGATAGCATTGAATGAATTGTCGGAATAATCAGTTGGGCAAACTATTTTGCTGATCATGATGCAATGGTTTATTATCTCTATCACAACCCCATTCAACAATAAGTGTTAAAAAAAGGCAGGATAAAATTACCTGCCCTTGGATTTAACTGAATGTATTTTTAGCGAAAATCAGTTCTATTGTATTAAAGCCTTGCTGTGAGGCTTTTTCCACTAGACTTTTGGTTGTTTCCAGGTCAAGCTCGGGCTTTCTGCTCAATATCCATAAGTATTTTCTTGATTCAGTACCAACAAGGGCATACTGATAATCAGGGTCAACCTCAATGATATTATAATCACCAGTAAATGGCCAGAAAAACTGAACTTTTAACCGTGCTTTATCTGATGGATCTACAACCCATGCAACGGCTTCTTTAGATTTACTTTCTCCTTCTGTATCTGTCTTACAGGTGTTCACTACTTTGATGGTCCCATCTTCATTTAGTGAGTAATGAGCTTTTGAAGCGTAGCAATGCTTTTCATACCAATTTGGGAGACGAGCAATTTCATACCATTCCCCTGAATATCTTTCAAGGTCTACATTGGAAGCTACGTCAAGGGGAGGCCATTGATCAGTATTTTTCTTGTATAAATATACAAGTCCAGCCGTTACCCCTGCTGCAGCAATTGTCCCAAGGCTTAGCGTCAAGGTTTCTTTTATCTTTTGTTTTTTTCGTCTGTTCATCTGTCCCTCGTTTACTAATTTAAACATCCATAAGGAAGAGGAAGGTTTCTTGTCAAAGCAACCTTAAGATTTACAGTGATTTAGTTTTTTCCAAATAAGCGGATAATCCAACTGTTTCTTACTCTGCAGCTTGTAAGACCTACATCATCAGCAACAGTGTTTATCTTATTCATGGTTTTGTCAACGTTTTGAGCCATAACGGTATCAGCAATGAATTTTCCAAGAGTGCTGCTGTCATTATCCAGCTTTTCGGAAAATGAAACAATATTTGATGATGCAGTTATTGCATTGCCACTGGCGATTTTAAGACTATCTGTTAATTGAATCATATTTTCAGAGGCACGCTTTGTTTTTTTACCGGTTTGCTCAAAAGCGAGCACCATCTCCTGAACCTGATTCAGTAGTTGCTTATTAGTAAGCAATGTACCAAGTGTTCCCTCACCATTGTTTATCCTTTCGGTCATGGTGTTGATGTTATCGGTAATATGTTTTGCATTGGTCCCTGTTTCATTTAATTCAGCCAATAACCTGTCAAGATCCAAAGGTTCTGTGGTAGAAATTTCTTCACCAGTGCCAAGACTTAATTCTTCAGGCGTTCCTGGGGAAATATTTACGTATTTGGTTCCTAGTAACCCTTCATTACTTATGCTGGCCTTTGAGTCTTTTTTAATAAATTCAGAAGAGTTCTTATCGACCGCCATAGTTACCCGTATATTTGAATCTGATATGATCTGGATTGATTCAACTGAACCTATTTCCACTCCAGAATATCTTACAGCGTTACCTTCCTTCAGACCACCTACGTTCTTAAAGTTTGCAATAAGTTTTCTTTTTGTCCCGAACATTTGCTGATTAGAGCCTATATAAAAGATTAGTACAGTAAGCAGCACAATCCCCAGCAGCATAAAAACTCCTAACTTTATTCTGTCTAATATCCTTTTCTTCTTCATCTTTTTTATTCAAAGAATGCTCTTACCCACCCTTTATCCGATCTCTTCAATTCATCAAAGGATCCTTCAATATCCATCTTACCATTGTTCAGGAGTAATATCCTGTCAGCGGTTAGTCTTGCACAATACATATCGTGCGTTACAATGATAGCTGAAATTCCATAAGTAGCTCTCATCTCTAATATTAACTCTATTATTTCTTTAGATGTTACAGGATCAAGTCCTGTAGTGGGTTCATCGTATAAAATCACCTCAGGTTCAAGAATTAATGTTCGTGCCAGTGCAATTCTTTTCTTCATGCCTCCGGAAAGCTCTTGTGGCATTTTATTTATGGAACTTAATAATCCAACTCTCTTAAGTGCAAGTTGCACTGTAGCTTTGATTTCTTTGTGTGACTTAGGATGAGGCTGTCTTTTCAGAGGGAAAGCAAGGTTTTCTTCAACATTCATGGAGTCATACAGCGCCCCTTCCTGAAATAAATAGCCCACTTTTTTACGCAATGAAATGATTTCATCTTCATTGAGGTCATCAAGGTTTTTTCCAAAAACACTTATTGATCCTGAGTCCGGTTCAATCAAGCCTATTATAGAGCGCAGCAGAACCGATTTTCCGGATCCTGACTTTCCAATGATGCATAAGTTTTCTTCTTTCTTTAAGTTGATATTAATCCCTTCAAGCACCTTCTTTCCATTAAAGGATTTGAAAAGATCTTTTACTACAATAACATCTTCTTTCATACAAAATTACTTTGATAATAATGTGACAATTGTGCTGCCAACATATCAAGAAAAAAGATTATCAAGGATGAAATTACAACTGATGCATTTGCGGCTTTTCCTACACCTACTGTTCCATAATCGGCTCTGTATCCATAGAAACAAGAGACCATAGCTATTGTAAATCCAAAGAAAAAGGCCTTAATGATTGATGGAAAAAAGTCGTAGAAATACATGTAGTCAAATGCAGAGTTAATATACATTGTGACACTCATGTCATCTGTGATGTTTACTGCGATATATGATCCTACCAGAGACAATGCAGCGGAATAGATTACAAGAAATGGCATCGTTATAGTCATTGCTAATACCCTTGTTACTACCAGATATTTGTATGGGTCTACACCTGATATTGACATCGCATCTATCTGATCTGTAACTTTCATAGATCCGATCTCTGCACCAATTCCGGAGCCCGTTTTTCCTGCGCAGATAAGACCTGTAAGCACAGGCCCGATTTCCCTTATTACAGCGATAGCCACCATGTTAGGAATCAGATCTTCTGCTCCAAAAGTCTTCATGGAAGGATATAGTTGTAATGACATCACAAAGCCTATAATAAAGGCTGTAGTAGTCACAAGAAAAAGGGATTTATAACCAAGTCTGAAAATTTGAGTAAATAATTCATCAAGCTCATAAGGCGGAGTCCATACCAATGCAAAGAAACGAGAGGTGAATACAGTCAGTTCTCCGAGTGTACGAAAAAAATTTCCATTCTTTTTTTCGCTCTTTTCGGGTGTGTTTTCCTCAAGTTGTTCGTTATCTTTTTTCATGACTTAAAAAGGATCCCTCTGTTCTTCCGGGAGTATATTTTAATAACATGTTAGAACAAAAAATGGCCATAGAATAAATAAAAAAAATCGGAGCATCCTTATTATCAATGTCTTTGAATGAGAATTTTTGTAAATTTTTAATGTGTATAAAGAAATTGGATGGTGAAGTTTATTGTATATCTTTGTATAGTCAATATTCCTCCTGACTGCTTGGAAAAAATTCTTAAACATAAGGTTCTTCCTTTATTAATCCTGATAAGCATATTGTTTACTCAGGTAGCGGTCAATTATTTCCATCATCATAATGAAGACTCCTCAAAGGAACTAAGCATAGAAGTTGCAAAGGAAAAATGTAAAGTCTGTTCAATTGACCTTTATCATGATGTCTTTTATCAGGATATTCATACTTTATCATTCCAGCACAAGTATTTTGATATAAAGGGTAACTTTATTATCATTTACTTTGACAAGATTACTTTTTTCAAGTCCGGCCGAGCTCCCCCTTCCTGCTGAAAGTCATTTCTTTATTTGAATACCTGGATTATGGGTATTTATTTCCTTTAATTTTATACTATTTTATTATTCATTAAGGAAAATGAAAGTTCGGATACTTTTGGTATTTGGTCTTTTATTGTTTTCCTCAATTGTCTATGCCCAGAGAGATTCAGCTATTTCGAATACCTGCAGGTATAGGCTCGAGGGGGATATTAAAGACGGAGAAACCAATACCATTTTGCCTGGTGCTACTGTAGTTATTGATAGTGTTGAGGGAACTGTTTCTGATGAGGCAGGTCATTTCCATTTCATTAACCTTTGTAAAGGAAAGTATATGATTACTGTTACTTTTCTTGGCTATAAAACTATTGTTCAAACTCTGGACTTGAATGAAAATCTATATAAAACTTTTATTCTTCATTCAGACTCATGTTTGCTTGAATCTATAATAGTAACGTCCACCAGGCCAGTTCATGAAAGCAGTCAGAGCGTTCAGGAAATTTCGGGAAGAGACCTTGACAGAACCAGAGGTTTTTCTCTGGGTGAATCTCTTAAAGGTATAGCAGGTGTTAATACATTGCAGACCGGTCCTTCTATTTTCAAACCTGTTATTCAGGGTATGTATGGAAACAGAGTTCTGATACTTAACAACGGAGTAAGACAGGAGGGGCAACAATGGGGTTCCGAACATGCTCCTGAAATAGATCCCTTCATAGCTGATAAGATTAAGGTTGTTAAAGGAGCTTCTGGTGTCTTATATGGCTCTGATGCAATTGGCGGAGTAATACTAGTTGAACCCAGGCCTCTTCGAACAAAAAGCGGAGTAGGAGGTGAATTAAATCTTGCAGGATTCTCGAATAATCGGGAAGGCGTTGCTTCCGGAATTATTGACTATAGCGTTAAGCAAATCAAAGGTTTAAGCTTCCGACTTCAAGGAACGTTGAAACAGGCAGGTAATTCAAAAACTCCTGATTACTACATGAAAAACACGGCCTTCAGAGAACAGAATTTTTCCTGGGCTGCAGGGTACAAAAGGGAAGAATGGGGTGTTGACGTATTCTATAGTCAGTTTAATTCTAAGATAGGAATACTTTCAGCTTCTCATATCGGAAATCGCGATGATCTGATTAGAGCAATTGAAAGCCCCGTACCTTTGGAAACTTCAGGGTTTAGCTATGCAATAGACAGACCATATCAAAAGATTTATCATGAACTTGGCCGATTGCATGCTTTTCGGAAATTCCATAACAAAAGTAGTCTAGAGTTGATCCTTGCCCGACAATTTAACGACAGATCTGAATATGATAAGCATAAGCAGTTTAAGGATCAGTTTAAAAATGGCCCCGATTCAAGATTCAAAATAACAACGTATACTGGAACACTCTATCTGAATCAGAACTATTTTAAAAAGTATTCGGGTACCTGGGGGCTTAGTTTTATACAGCAGTCCAATACTGTAAGCAGATCTTTTATTCCTAATTTCAGAAGTTACGCCGGAGGTATTTTTCTTACAGAAAGAAGAAAGATTGAAAGTCTTGAGATAGAAGGAGGTCTACGCTATGATTATAAATGGATGCGTATCTATAAATATGAAAGTGGAGTTATTATTTCTCCTTCATTTGTATTTTCTAATCTCTCAGGCACTATAGGTGCAGTTAAAACAGTTAACGAACATCTGAAAGTAAAATTAAATTTAGGTACATGTTTCAGGCCTGCAGCTGTGAATGAATTATTCAGTGATGGGCTGCATCACGGTACTGCCAGAATTGAAAGGGGAGACAGGAAGCTTAATTCAGAGTATGCATATAATACTTCTCTAACTCTTGATTATAAGTTTAAGGAAATTTATGGAGAAGTTAGTCTTTATAATAATTTTATAAAGGATTACATATACTTGGTCCCGCGGCTTGTGCTTGACAGTTCTGGCAATTACGTTCCTGAATATGAATCATTGATAAACGGAACTTTTCCTGTCTTCAATTATGTCCAGACGGACGCTATGTTTACAGGAATTGATTTAACTTTTAATGATTCATTAAGCAAATATTTTATATTCAGCACAAGACTGTCTTTACTGCGAGCTTATAATACTAAATCTAAGGAACATATTATCCTGACGCCTCCTGCTAATATGGAAAATGGTTTGAAGTATTCATTTAATTTTATTCCAACCCTAAAAGAAGCTTATTTCAAAGTAGGGAATACTATAGTTCTTCAGAAAAGAAATATCCCTTCCGGTCAGGACTTAAAGGCAGCACCTAAAGGATATGTTTTATGGTCTTTAGAGACTGGCTTTGGAGTAATGGCAGGTAAGCAAGAGCTTAATTTTACATTTACTGTTTATAATCTTCTCAACAAAAAGTACAGGGATTATCTGGATGCCTTCAGATACTTTACTAACGAACCCGGAAGAAATTTTGTGGTCAGGTTAAAAATTCCTTTTGATTTATCAAAAAAATAATTTCCAAATCTTTAAAATTTATGAACTTTAATAATCTTACAATTCTACTGTTTCTTGGAGTTTTATTATCTTTTTCAGCTTGTAAAAAAGATGATGCTAATGTGGCCAATCCTGAAAATCCTAATGAAAATGAACTAATTACTACGGTACAGGTGCTTCTTACAGATACAGCAAACCCTGCAGACGAGATCAAGGTTACTTACAGACAAATGCCTGGACATAGAACTTCACTTTCGCCATTTGTAGAGTCAATGAAGTTGAAAGCAAATACAACTTATTCAGCAGAAATATTTTTGCTGGATGAGACTAAAACTCCTGCAGATACTCTTTCCGAAGAGGTGAGAGAAGAAGGCGATGAACATCAATTCTTCTTTAAAGTTCAGGATGCAAACCTAACTGTTTTATATGACGATGCGGATGATAATGGAGTTCCGATAGGTCTGAATAACATTTTCAAAACAGGAGAGGCAAGTACAGGCAGTCTTAATATTAAATTAAAGCACCAGGGAGAAGAAAAGCCTAAATCAGGAAAGGGAAACGAACTGCTTGGTTCAACTGATGTTGATGTAAGCTTTATTGTTGAAATTGAATAATATCCCGTATTTGAGATTTTGAATACAAATGGCTCATTGTTTTGCGATGGGCCATTTATATAATATTTTTCTCAGTATTTGGTTATATATTAATTGCGTATCTGGGAATATGGATGTGCTAGAATAGTTTGAAAAATGATTTCCTGCGTATTTAAAAAAATATCTTAATTTTACGGTAATGAAATCATTTATATCCATAACGATGGCAATGCTCCTTTTTCTGGGTGGATTGTTTTGCAACGATATGGAGGAAGTTTTTAAAGTGCCCTCTCTGATAAATCATTATCTGGAACACAAGAAGGCTGCCTCTGGTGATTTCAGTTTTCTGGATTTTCTGAAAATGCATTATGCAAGCAGTCACGCGCATGATGCCAACAATCCGGATTTGCCTTTTTACCATCACAATTATCCTCCTTTAACTTTCACAATTACCATTCCTTTTGAAATGAACTTCCGGATCTTCAAAAAGGAAAAATTCTATTACTCTCTCTATAAAAGCAATTATTTTTTAGATGTAGCACTTTCTACTTTTAAGCCACCTAAGGTTTAATCCCTTTTCTTCTTTATAAAATTTTGTTGCTTCTGTCACCCCGGAACCAGGCGGTGATGGCATGCTTTTATTTCATTTAGTAATAGATTATTATGATTAATAGGATCATTCGATTTAGTATTCAGAATAAATTGATTGTCGGAGTTTTTATAGCCATTTTATTGGTCTTTGGAGGATATTCTCTTAAAAACCTTCCGATAGATGCTGTACCTGATATTACCAATAACCAGGTACAGGTCATAACATTTTCACCAACATTGGCTGCGGAAGAAGTAGAGCGTTTTATTACTTATCCGGTAGAACTGCAAATGGCAACAATACCAGGTGTCATTGAAATCCGCTCTGTATCAAGATTTGGTCTTTCTGTAATTACCATAGTTTTTAAAGATGAAGTGGAAATGCTTGAAGCCCGTCAGATGGTGGGTGAAAGGATTGCTATGGCTCAGCAAGAAATTCCTCAGGGACTGGGTAATCCTGAAATGGCACCTGTCACAACTGGGTTAGGTGAAATATATCAATATATAGTGCGGACCAAACCAGGATATGAGAATAAATATTCTGCTATGGATCTCAGAACCATACAGGATTGGATCGTCAAAAGACAATTGCTGGGTACCAAAGGCGTAGCTGAAGTCAGCTCTTTTGGCGGGTTCGTAAAACAATATGAAGTAGCGATAAACCCGGAAAAACTACGAGGAATGAATGTAACCATTTCGGAGATTTTCAAGGCACTTCAGTCAAACAATCAGAATACAGGTGGAGCGTACATTGATAAGAAGCCTACTGCATATTTTATCAGAGGGGTTGGTCTTATTGAAAATGCTGCTGATATTGATGAAATCGTTGTTAAAAACGTTAATGGAATTCCTGTGATGATGAGGGATGTAGCAGAAGTGAGGTTGGGTTATGCAAATAGGTATGGCGCTATGACCTATAATGGTGAAGGAGAAGTTGTAGGCGCAATTGTACTTATGCTGAAAGGAGGGAATTCTGCTGAAGTAGTGGGAAATGTTAAAGAACGTATAGCGAAGATATCCCAAACACTTCCTGAAGGTGTTGAGATAGTGCCCTTTCTTGATAGGTCCGATCTTGTGGATCGTGCTATAAAAACAGTTTCAAAGAATCTTATCGAAGGCGCCTTAATAGTCATTTTTGTCCTGGTTATTTTTCTCGGAAATTTAAGAGCAGGATTGATTGTCGCTTCTGTAATCCCTCTCTCAATGCTTTTTGCGATAAGCCTTATGTACCTCTTTGGTGTGTCTGGTAATCTTATGAGCCTTGGTGCTATTGACTTTGGTCTTGTTGTAGATGGTGCAGTAATCATTGTAGAAAGTGTAATTCACAACCTTGTTTTAAAACATCCATCCCTGAACAGAAGACTTACTCAGAATGAGATGAATGAAGAAATTTATGGCTCTGCTACCAAAATGATGAATTCAGCAGCATTTGGCCAGATTATTATCCTTATTGTTTATTTGCCGATACTGGCACTTGTAGGTATAGAAGGGAAAATGTTCAGGCCAATGGCACAGTCCGTTTCATTTGCTATTCTTGGAGCGCTTATTCTTTGTGTTACTTATGTCCCGATGATGAGTTCCTTGTTTCTGAGCAAAAAGGTTTCCCAGCACAAAAACTTCTCTGACAAGATAATGGAAGCGCTGCATAAGGCTTATTTACCTGTCATTAAAACTGCACTAAAAGCAAAAGCCCTTGTTGTAAGTATTGCTGTGGTATTACTCGGAGTGAGTATCCTGATCTTTATAAATATGGGTGGTGAATTTCTGCCAACTTTAGAAGAAGGTGATTTTGCAGTAGAGACAAGGCTTTTGCCTGGAAGCTCGATTTCTCAGACCATTGAAACTTCATTAAAAGCTTCAGATATTCTTTTGAAGAAATTTCCTGAAGTAAAAATGACTGTTGGTAAAATCGGCACTGCTGAAATACCAACAGACCCAATGCCTATGGAGGCATGTGACCTTATGATTATTTTGAAAAACAAGGATGAATGGACTTCCGCCGAAACACGGGAAGAGCTTGCAGAAAAGATGTCAAAGGAATTGGAGCGCCTTCCCGGGGTTAACTTTGGATTTCAGCAACCTATTCAAATGAGATTTAATGAGCTCATGACAGGGGCTAAGCAGGATCTGGCTATAAAGATTTTCGGGGAAGATATGGAGGTGCTTGCATCTCAGGCGAATCAAGTTGCAAACCTCATAAAAGATATCAAAGGTGTTTCGGATATTTATGTTGAACCTGTAACGGGACTTCCTCAGATTACCGTGAAATACAAACGTGGTAAGATTGCTCAGTATGGTCTTGCCATTTCTGATGTAAATGACGTGATCAGAACATCTTTTGCCGGTTCTGTTGCGGGGCAGATTTTTGAAGGTGAACGGAGATTTGATCTTGTAGTACGTTTGCAGGAACCTTTCAGAAAGGATATAAAGGATGTTAAAGGAATGTATGTGGTTATACCTTCAGGCATGCAAATTCCTATTACGGAGGTTGCAGATATAGAATATTCAGAAGGACCTATTCAGATATCAAGAGAAGATACGAAAAGAAGAATAGTGATTGGTGTCAACGTTCGTGATCGAGATGTGGAATCTATGGTCCAGGAAATAAGCAGTAAGCTGAATTCAAAACTTACACTTCCTGCAGGATATTTTATCACTTATGGCGGGCAGTTTGAGAATCTTGTTGAAGCAAAGCAAAGACTTTCACTGGCTGTTCCTGTTGCGCTAGGACTTATTTTAATTATTCTCTTTTTTACTTTCAAATCACTAAAAGAAACTATGCTGATTTTTACAGCAATACCGTTCTCTGCTATCGGAGGTATTTTGGCATTGTTATTAAGGGATATGCCTTTTAGTATTTCTGCAGGCGTCGGATTCATAGCTTTATTTGGTGTGGCAGTGTTAAATGGTATGGTACTGATCAGTTATTTTAATCAGCTGAAAGCGGAAGGTGTTGTTGATGTTCAAGAACGAGTTTTAAAAGGTACAGAAATGAGGCTAAGGCCAGTGATTATGACAGCGTCTGTTGCCTCAATGGGATTTTTACCAATGGCATTGTCAAATACTTCCGGAGCTGAGGTACAAAAGCCTTTAGCTACGGTAGTAATAGGTGGGCTAATATCGGCAACTTTACTCACTTTAGTGGTATTACCTGTGCTTTATACTCTCTTTTATAAGAGTGAAAATAAAAATAATGAGTCAGGAATTAACAAAGCATTGGTGTTGATTCCATTGTTTCTTCTGGGTTTTATGTCTATAGGCTACGGACAGATTCAGGGAAAAGCATTAACATCTGACGAAGCATTTAATATTGCTTTTCAGAACAACCCTTCTATGTCAGCAGCAAGATATGAAATTCAGGCTCAGGAAGCCTTGAGAAAAACTTACCTGGATATTCCTAAGACCAATGTCAGTCTTATGTATGGTCAGTTTAACAGTCTTAATAATGACAATAACATTACCATTAGTCAATCTATAGCTTTCCCTACATTTTATACAAGTCAGAATCATTATTACAGAGAGCAGATAAAGGCTTCAGAAGCTAAGGCTGATATCACAGGTAATGAATTGAGGAAAAATGTCAGAAGCGCTTATTATAACCTGCTATATTTTGAATCAAGGCATAAGCTTCTGAATTATGAAGATAGTATCTATAATGATTTTATGAAAGCTGCAGATCTTCGATTTAAAACCGGTGAGTCTACTTATCTGGAAAAGATTACAGCAGAGGCGCAACTGGCAGATTTCAGGAATCTTATTTTAAAGAATCATGCTGATATGCAGATTTATCAAAAGCAGTTGAAGGTTTATTTGAATGTTTCGGATAGTATCATAATAGCTGAAAAATTTGAAAAGCTACAGCTTTCTGTTTCTGCAGATTTAGTCTCTGTTTATACCAACCCATTGCTCCGTTATATGCGCCAGCAATTAAAGGTGAGTAAAGCTATTTTAGGAGTTGAAAGGGCAAAGTTTCTGCCTGATTTCAATTTTGGATATTTTAATCAGACTTTGCAGGGAACGCAAAATATAAATGGAACAGATCGGTATTTTGGAGCTGGACACAGGTTTAAGGGGGTAACTGCCGGAGTTTCCGTTCCAATTATTTTTAGACCTTATCAAGCTAGAATCTTGAATGCAAAGTTGAATCAGAAAATAACAGAAAGTTTACTAGAGTATAATTCTAAAAACCTTGAGGGAGAATATTCTATGCTGATGCAACAGTATAAGAAGAATCTTAACAGTCTTGCCTATTACGAATCAATTGGTCTTAAACAGTCCGATCTTATTATTATTAATTCACAAAAGGCTTTCAAAGCTGGTCAGATTGGATATGTAGAATATCTCCAGGGATTAAACCGAGCTTTATCCATAAAATCCGGTTATCTGGACACAATCAATAATTACAATCAAACTGTCATTGCCATAGACTATATCGCAGGAGGAAATTAATTATGAAAGTTTATAATATAATAGTGCTATTAGCTTCTCTTTTTCTTTTTACACTATGTAATTCCAAAAAGAAAGAAGTCTTAGCAGAGTATTCTAAAGAGACAACTGTTACTGATACAATAAAGAACGGTGAAGAATTGAAAAGGATAGAGTTGTCCGAAGATCAATTTATTACAGCTGGTATTGAACTTGGAAGCTTTGAAAGAAAAAAACTCAAAAGTGTAATAAAATCCAATGGATATCTGGAGGTACCGCCTCAAAAAAGGGCATTTGTTTCTACTTTTATTGGAGGTGTGGTGAAGTCTTTAAATGTTATCCAAGGTAAGTTTGTAAAAAAAGGACAAACACTTGCGGAACTTGAACACCCTGATTTTACAAGAATACAGGAGGAGTTTCTAAAAACTAAAGATAATATGGCTTTTCTTGAAAATGAATATGAACGACAGAAAGAGCTCTATAAAGAAAATGTTTCGGCAGGAAAGGTGTTTCAGCAGGCGGAAGCAAACTATAAGGCAGAGAAAAGCAGACTAGCTTCTTTAAAAGATCAGTTAAATAAATTAAATATATCCATTACAAATTTAAATAATGGAATTATAGCTTCATCCGTTTCTGTAAAATCTCCCATTGATGGATTTATCACGGAGATTAATGTCAACATAGGAAGTTTTGCTCAACCTGCTTTTCAACTCTTTGAAATTGTAGACAATAGTCATCTTCATGTTCAACTAAATGTTTTTGAAAAGGACTGGTATAAAGTAAGACCTGAACAAAAAGTATTATTCACTCTTCCTTCAGGTAGTGAAAGGAAAATTGAGGGACATGTGTTTTCAGTAGGCAAGACGATTAATCCACAATCCAGAGCACTGCCTGTGCATGCTGAAATAGTTGGTAACACCGATTTGGTTCCAGGAATTTATGTTCATGGTCTTATTGATGTTGGCGAAAGTCAGGTGAATGCATTGCCCGATGATGCTATTCTAAAATTGGGGGATAGTGACTATATCTTTATATTGGTTGAAGAGAAGAGGAATGAAAAAGGTAAGGTCTATATTTTTGATATGGAAGAAGTTAAAACGGGTATAAGTGAATTGGGATATACAGAAGTGGTTCCTGTTCAATCATTAGATAATAAATTGATTGTAAAAAAAGGAGCTTATTACCTTTATGCCAAAATGAAGCAAGGGGAGGGTGAGTAATGGAGCAAGAGCAACACCAACAATACCACCACCAACAACAACAACAAATAAAAACAACAATATCACTGAAGGACTTGATCTTGCTCAAAGTATTGGTATATTAACTGTGCTGAAAAGATTGAAGAATTTTGTAAAAATGATTTTTGAAAAAGGAACAAACATTAAGTTCCTTTTTTTATTTTTAAATGGCGGGTAGATTAATAAAACAGAGTTTATATGGATTCTTCAATAAAGCATATTTTTGATCAGCAACAAATTTTTTTTAATGAACATCTTAGATATCAGGAAATCAGATTTAGAAAGCAAAAATTAAAAAGCATTCGAAAGTGGATTTTAAATAATCAAAAGGAGATCAGGAAAGCCTTATATGCAGACCTGCGAAAGCCTGAACCTGAGGCTGATTTTGGAGATATTAAACCAGTGCTTTGGGAAATAGATCACACATTGGAAAAGATTGATGAGTGGGGAAAAGAAAGAAGGGTTGAAAACATTGCTGCCATGTATGGAGTAAAACCTTCAGTGATCTTCGAGCCTCTGGGTGTTGTGCTTATTATATCCCCCTGGAATTTTCCATTTAACTTATCAATAGGACCGTTAGTTTCTGCTATAGCTGCAGGAAATTGTGCGGTTATTAAACCTTCAGAGTATTCAGAGGCAACCACAAAGATCATTATAAAAATGATCGAAAGTTTATTTTCTGAAAAAGAAATAAAAGTAGTTTCGGGTGAAGCGGATGTAGCGGAAGCATTACTAAAGCTACCTTTCAACCATATCTTTTTTACTGGAAGTACAGATGTAGGAAAAAAGGTAATGAAGGCAGCAGCAGAAAATCTGAGCTCTGTAACCTTGGAACTGGGTGGATGCAATCCTGTTATAATCGATGAAAGCGCTGATCTTAAAGATGCTGCGAAGAAGATTTTATTCGGGAAGTTTGTGAATGCAGGACAATCATGTCTTTCAGTAAATACAGTTTTTATAGATCATAAAGTTAAAGAAAGGTTTGAGAAAATACTATTAGAACATTTTTACAAGTATTATCCCGATTTTAAAAGCGGAAAAATGAAAGATCTGGCCTCTATCATCAATCAAAAGCATGTTGAGAGAGTATGCAAGATTATAGATACCGCAATAGCCTCAGGAGCATTAAATCTTCTTGATAAGATTGCCCCAAATGAAAATTTTGTACCTCCGGCAATCCTTACGAATGTGTCATTGAATGCTACGATTCTTAAAACTGAAATATTCGGCCCGGTTCTTCCAATAGTAGAGTATAGAAGAGTTTCTGAAGTAATAAATTTTATCAGGGCTAACCACAAACCATTGGCACTTTATATTTTTTCAAAAGAGCAGGATTCAGTAGATTATATAACACAAAGCCTGTCTTCAGGCACTGTTTGTGTTAATGATACAACATTACATTTTATACATCCATATCTTCCTTTCGGAGGAGTAAATTATAGTGGTATAGGAAAAGCTCACGGATATAGCGGCTTTAAGGCTTTCTCTAACGAACGATCTATGTTGAAACAGAGAGTAGGATTTACTGCAGCAAAGTTGATTTATCCTCCATATAATAAGAAGGTAAAGTTCTTAATCAGGTTTATAATGAAGTTTCTATGATCGGGAGCTATTCCTTAAAGTATGCCCAAGCTTTTATTTTCTCTGTTCTTTCTCCTAAATGTAAAAAAAATGTTTTTCGAATAGATGAAGAGGCAATGCTGCCACCAATGGTAAGCAGATGACTTGAGGAGGAGAGATAAACAAATTAAAGGTGCTGTCCGTGCAAGTCCCAAAATGCTAAAAAAATATCATGAGATTTATTAAGATGGTGTGATGATCAAAATGAAAATGCTTTTTGTTCATTTTACTTTTTTCAATTATGTAATTTATTAAGGATTGGGGTTAATAGAATATATAAAACGGTTAGCAGGATAAACTAATACACATTTTGGCTGTTTGATGTTACATGAAAAGTCAAAGACTTAAAGGGCAATCTGCTATAGTAACAGGTTCCAGTTCAGGCATAGGTATGGCTGTTGCAATAGAACTCGCCAGTGAGGGAGCAAAGGTCGCAATTAATTATTCTTCTAGCGAAAAAGATGCTTATGAAGTTGTTAAAACCATTGAAAAGGATGGCGGAGAGGCAATTGCAATTAAAGCAGACGTAAGCAGGGAAGGTGATGTGAAGGATATGTTTAAAAAGACTATTGCTACCTTTGGAACAGTAGATATACTCGTGAATAATGCAGGGATTCAGAAAGATGCCAGTATAACTGAAATGACTTTGGAAGAGTGGAAGTTGGTGCTGGATATAAACCTGACTGGCCAATTTCTTTGTTCTCGTGAAGCCATTAAAGAGTATAGAAAGCGGGGATTTACACAAAATTCCTGTGCACTTGGTAAAATAATCTGTATGAGTTCTGTTCATGAAATCATACCATGGAGTGGTCATGTCAACTATTCAAGCTCAAAAGGAGGAGTGAGTATGTTTATGAAGTCCATGGCTCAAGAGGTAGGTAGGGATAAAATAAGGGTTAATGCAATAGCTCCGGGAGCAATTAAAACAAGAATTAATAAGGCGACTTGGGAGACAAAGGAAGCAGAACAAAAGGTTTTGGAACTCATCCCATACAATAGGCTGGGAAATACAAAAGATGTTGCTAAAGTGGCTGTCTGGCTGGCCTCTGATGACAGTGATTATGTTCATGGTACTACAATATTTGTTGATGGGGGTATGGCTCTTTATCCCGGATTTGTAGACAACGGATGATATTCCGAATAATAGGAAGAAAAATCCTGATAAAGTATTGTCATTTATATATAGGAAAAGACTATTAAATTATATTATAGCTTTTGTACAATGGAATTTTTTAAACATGTTTTTTACCATTATATGTGACTTCAATTCAGAATTAATATTTGAAAAAAAAAATAGAATATTTTGATATAGAATTAATTATTTTATAATTGTTTAAATTTATCTTGTATCAAATTTGGGCTAACATGAATAATCTGGTTGAAATAGGCAAAAGACTTAAAGAGTTTCTTGATTATAAAAAGATGAAGGTTAATGAGTTAGGCAGAATGAGCGATACTTCAGGAACTCAGATTTATAATATAGTAAAAGGAAAAAAATACGGTGTAGATAAATTTATTAGCGTAGTAAATGCCCTTCCTGACTTAAATATCTACTGGTTGTTGTTTGGAGACGGTCAAATGTTAAAAGATACCGTTTTAAAATATAATAATGTAACTTCAGGTGAATCAGAATTACTGATAAAGGAACTTGAAAATCTGAAAGTGCTCATCAGTTATCAGGAAATGACGCTTAATGCTTATAAACGATCTCTTGATATGGCTGCAAGTACAAATGATGATTTGAAAAAGATGGTTGAGTTCTACAGATCTCAGGCTGAGAACAAATCTTCAAATATTAAGAGCGCCTGATTGAGCAGATCTTTATGACTTTTACTCTGAAAAAAATCAACGACCCGAATGTTTACCGCTCAATTGAAATCATTAGAGTTAACGACAAGTATTTTGTGGAGATTGGAGAATATGAGAATGTTGAGTCATTTGCAGATCTTACCTTATTACTAGCTTCACATATTGACTTTTTAAAAGCAAGGGTAGATTATCTGGAAAACGAAATTAAAAAATTTGATGCTTAATAGGGGCTACATGGCAGGCTTTTAATCCATTCTATTGCTTCTTTTTCCTTTCTGAAAAGTTTTGCTGGTATTGGCGGTTTATGCAAATTTAAGTATAATGTTCCTGTAATTTCCTGAAAAAGGCTTTCGACTATGAAAGCTCCGGCACATAACTTTTCAATACACTCAGGACGAGAAAGATATTCCCTGCTGGCTTTATCTATACTTTTTAGTTTGCGTAAATCTAGAACCAGTGGAAATTTTTCTCCATAGCAAAGCTTTAGCCTTTGCTTTACAATTTCTTTAGCAGCTTCCAGTGACAGGTTCTCAGTGAGATGATTTATAAAGATAATACCATTATCAATATGTATCTCTACATGTTCATTTACAAAGCTAGTCTTCATTCTCATAGATGTTTGAATTTCAAAAATAAATTATTCTATCATAAAAAAAAAGATTTCTTGTTGGTTATGAGGTTATTGTGCCACATAGTGAATTGGGAAATATTATGCGAATAAATCATAATTACTAAAAATAGATCATTGAAAAATAAGGGGAAGATCTGGCTGATATATGGATAATTTTATGTTAAATCTTTTTTCACCCACAAACTATTAAAAAAAATAAGGGTTTAGTAGATGGAAAGGAAGGTCATGGTTGAGAAAAAATCCATCCCCATTACAGATCTGACAGCAATTGTATTATTAAGGCTGGGCAAGGCTTTTTGCCTGATAGGGACAGTTATTCCTGTTTTAATACTAATTGGGCGTTTAATAGATTATCCATTCGTAGTGAGCCTGACACCAGGGAAACTTATTGTTATGAACCCGCTTTCTTCTATTTGTTTTATTTTAGTTGGTATTGCAATTTGGCTGGTTTGGGATGTTAATGCTCCTCAGAAAAACAGAAGGAGATCTAAGACATTAGTAATAATTGTTTCTTTTATTGGTTTTTTAAAATTACTCTCTCTTTTCATCGGTTTAGATCTCGGTTTAGATCTGGTTTTATTTAAAGAACAGCTAAATTTCCATAAAGAACTCTTCAATACTTCCTATAATGAAATGGCTCCCAATACTGCCTTGAGTTTCTTGCTGCTTGGCATTACAATATGGAGAATAGATTATAATGATAGTAAAGTCAAGTATTTTCAGTACATCAATTACTTTATTATTCTTATAGCTTTACTCTCACTATACGGATATATCTATGGTGTTAAGAATCTTTATGGGGTTTTTCACAGGGTGCCGATGTCCTTTTATTCGGGACTTTGTTTTCTGCTTTTTTCAATTTCTGTATTATTTATAAGGCCTATGAAAGGATCAATGGCTATCCTGGTAGGAGAAAATCCTGCAGAAGTAGTGCTACTGAGATTTCTTGCATTTGTCTTGCCGTTGATTTTTGGTTGGTTAAAAATTCAGGGGGAAAGACTTGACCTGGTTGAAAAGGAACTAGGTACAGCTGTATTGGCTGTGCTCACCTATGTCATATCTATGTTACTTATTGCCCGCAAATCTTCAGTGCAATACCGTCTTAGAAAAGCCAGAAAAAAGATAGTGGATTTAATCGAGGAGGATAACAAAAGGTTAAAAAGAATTCTTGATAACTCACCTACCTATATTAGCATCTATGACCTGGAGTCTGGGTTTGTTGTTTATTCCAATAATACCACAAGTATCTTTGGAAATAGGGAAAAAGTTACTTCAATACCTTTTGAAGATTTACTGAAATCAATTATACACCCTGATGACCTTGAAAAAATGTTGGATAAGTTTAAGAGGTATTCTTCTTATAAGGAAGATGAGGCCGGTCAGATTGAATTCAGGATGATAGATAAAGACGGTAAGTTACGTTGGTTCTATTCAAGAGCAATCCCTTTTAAGATCGATAATGGTAAAACGAGACAGATACTTATTAATGCTATGGATTTTACTAACTTTAAAAAGGCAGAGCAGGAGTTGCAGGAACAGAAAAAGTTTATAGGGAAGGTTGTCAGCGCTTCTCCTAATGTTATTTATATATTTGACATCAAAAACAGACAGAGTAATTTTTTTAGTAAAAACTTTTTTGAATCTCTTGGATATAGCAAAAATAAGTTTAATCCGTCAGATATTAACTTCCTTAGTACCTTGATATATCCCAGAGATCTGGTTCGCTTGCAAAAATATTTTCTGGATTTTGTATATGCCCGGAGTTTTGAGGTAAGGGATATAGAATACAGAGTTAAAGATGCAAAAGGAAACTGGAGGTGGATATATTCAAGGGAAACCGCTTTCGCCAGAGATGAGGATGGTTTGGTATCGCAGGTTGTAGGAGTTTTGCAGGATATTACTTCAAGGAAAAGAGCAGAAGAAGCTTTAAAATATAGGGAACTTCAGCTGGTAGAGGCACAAAAAATTGCTCGCGTAGGAAGTTATGAGTGGAACGTGATTAAAAATGAAATTGTCTACACTGAAGAAGCTTATAGAATTTTTGGTTTTCCAATCGAAAAGAAAATTTTTACAATAGAAGATTTCAAGGCGTTACTTTCAAATGAAGATCTGATCAAGTATGAGATAAACATGTCTATTGCCCTTCAGGAAAGCGATAATTATGAAGGGGAATTCAGAATTTACCTTGCAGATAAGACTCAGAAAACTATTCTTAATAAAGCAAAGATTGAAAAGAATGGTAATGGTAAGGCGATAAAAGTTTTTGGCACTATCATGGATATTACAACTCATAAACGGGATCAGGAGAAGCTCAGACAAAAAAATGAAGAATTGTTCCACGCATATGTTCAGTTGCAGGCAACCCAAAGAGAGCTGAGTATTGCCAATCAGGAGCTTGAAACAAAAGTGGTTGAACAGGGAGCTGAGCTTTCTGGAAGTGAAGAACGTTACAGGTCATTTATCAGTAATAGTTCTGAAGGTATTTACAGGTATGAGTTTAAAGGTATAGATCACGTAGATACATTTCTGCCAGCAGAGGTACAGGCCAGACTTATTCTGAAGCATGCTTATATTGCTGAAGCCAATGATATGATGGCCTGGATGCATGGATTTGATTCGGCTGAAGAATTGATTGGAGTAGGCCTTACCAAATTTATTATTCTTCCTGAAGCAGAAAAGGTGGAAATGTTAAAAAACTTTATTTTATCCAGTTACAGGCTTTCTGATATTCAGACACCTGAAGTTGATAAAAACGGAAAGCTCAATTACTACCTTAGTAACATAAGCGGGGTTGTCAAGCAGGGGAAGCTTCTGAGAGGTTGGGGGACTCAGAATAATGTTACGCAAAAGGTGTTAACCATGGAAGCTTTAAAAATAAGTGAAGAAAAATACAGGTTTCTTGCAGAGAATGTCCCAGAGATTTTCTGGACTGCTGACCCTGATGGTACTGTGGATTATCATAATAAAAGATGGTATGAATATACTAAAAGCAAGAAAGCTGACTCTTTAG
Source organism: Sporocytophaga myxococcoides (assembly GCF_000775915.1). Classification (NCBI taxonomy): domain Bacteria; kingdom Pseudomonadati; phylum Bacteroidota; class Cytophagia; order Cytophagales; family Cytophagaceae; genus Sporocytophaga; species Sporocytophaga myxococcoides. Next base: position 334,273 of record NZ_BBLT01000004.1, on the reverse strand, counting down.
AATGGATATCTATGGTCCACCCGGATGATTACCCTGAAGTCGAAAAGCTTTGGAATGAAAGTATGCAGACCGGTAAAGAATTTAATGCTCAATATAGATTGAAAGGTGCTGGTCAGGATTACAGATGGAATTTAGGAAAGGCTTCTCCCCTCAGGGATAATGAAGGGAAAATTGTAAAATGGATCGGAACTTCTGTCGATATTCATGAAGGAAAAATGCTTTCTCAAACACTTGCAGAAAAAAATGAAGAGCTCACAAGAATAAATAATGATCTTGATAATTTTATTTATACAGCCTCTCATGATCTGAAAGTGCCTATTACAAATATAGAGGGACTGCTTTATATTCTTCTTGAGGAAATGGGCGAGGTTTGTCGTTCTGATAAGGATGTAAATGAAATTCTTCTTCGGATGAACATATCTGTTAATAAATTTAAAAAAGTGATTACAGACCTGACTGAGATTACCAGAGCTCAGAAAAGTAATGATGATGAAGTTGTTGAAAATGAATTTTCTGAAGTTCTTGACGAAGTCCTTTTGATAATCAAGGACCTGACAGATACAACAGGAACAACAATTCTTACCGATTTTTCTGAATGTTCAACGATTTATTTCTCGGAAAGAAATCTTAAAAGTATTCTATACAACCTTATTTGCAATGCAATAAAATTTGCTTCTCCGGAAAGAGCTCCTGAAATTAAAATTACTAGTAGCTGTGTTAATGATATGATACTTTTGAGGGTAGAAGACAACGGTGCAGGATTTGATATTTCGCAAATAGATAAGGCATTTTCAATGTTTAAGAAACTTCATTCTCATAAAGAAGGCTCAGGTATTGGACTCTACATAGTTAAAAGGATTGTAACCAATGCAGGTGGTAAAATTGAAGTTGAAAGTGAAAAGGGAAAAGGGTCTGTTTTTAAGATATATCTTAAAAGGAATACTCAATAATTCTTTAATCAAATTTTTTATCTGAGCCCAACCGACAATTTCCTGATGTCTTTAGTTTCTGGCATGTAGTAAACCACAAATATAAATGTAAAGAGTGAGATCACAGAAAGAACGATGAAGCAATTATTGTAACCGAATAAATTTGAAATTTGGCCGGTGACATAGGCGCTGAGACCAGTTCCTATACCAATACAGGCGGTCACAACACCTTGAATAAAATTGAATCTGCCCGTTCCTTCCGTCAGATCAGCAATTATAATGATGACCATTACACCAAAAATCCCGCCTGCTATACCATCAAATAATTGTGTTATTGTCAAGTAAACGGGATCGCCTGTCAAAGTTACCAGGAGTGCTCTAATTGGGAGTATTAAAAATGAAACCATAAAAATACTTTTCCTTTTTCTGTTTGCGGAAAGCTTGCCGGAAAGTCTTGCCATAATGATCATTACCAGCTGAGCGATAATGATACAGCAGGACATAAATATATAAGCATTTTCTTTTTCTGTAGTTGCAATTTTCTGCCCTACCAGAGTCATCATAGAACCATTGCAGAATCCGAATAGAGTAACTGTGGTAAGGAGGATTATAATGTTTTTTTCTTTCACAATTTCTGTGTATGCGATAGGTTTGTGTTGAATATTACTTTCATCTTTAGCCCCTCTTGCAAGTGAGTGATCTATATCACTTCTTTTAATCATCAATACAGATATACTGCTGGCTATAGCCATTAATGTAACAAGGTAAAATATTCCTTCCAGAAACATATAATAACCTATTGTACCCGCAAGTATGGCATTAAGTACATTTCCAATGTGATTAAAAGATTCATTTCGTCCAATTCGTTTGGCCAGTCGGTCATAACCTACCATTCCAAGTGTAATTGCAGCTACTGTTGGTGTGTATACTGACGTTGCCAACCCTATGATGCATTGTGAAATACAGATAATGACAAAAGTTGGTGAAAATACGTCAATCAGGCAGGCAATTCCGATCATAAGGGATGAGAAAACAATGAGTTTCCTTTTATGATGGGTTTTATCTATCCATGCACCTGAGGGAGTCTGTACCAATATTCTGATAAATCCGGGTAAGCCCATGATTAATCCTATATCAGCTGCATTCCAGTTTTTTTCAGTTAAAAGGTAAATGGCAAGATATGGTCCTAAACCGTCACGCACATTAGCTAAAAAAAAGCTCAGGCAATCCAGTCCTCTCAAACTCCTCAGTGTAGTTCCCATAGAAAAATTACCAATTCTGATAGATATATAAAAGATAACTATAGTTTAAAAGATTGGTTTATTCATTTAGATTGAAATTTATTTTACTCTAAGTAAGGAGGATAAGATTTCTTTAAAATTATTTCAATTACATTGTTTATATTTGATTTTTCAGAACAGAAATAAACTATTTGTTTAAATGAGGGTTGTACTTTGTCCGGTAGATTTTTCGGAAAACTCGCTTAAAGCTTTAGAGTATGCAGCTGCTATTTCAGCTCAAACTAAGACGAAGCTTTTTATATTAAATAAATTTACCCTTACTGGGGGTGAAAAGGTTGAAGTGAGGGATAATGTTTTTGACAAAACAAAAGAAGAAGCAGAAGAAAAACTTAATGAATTAAGGAATATAATTCAGGCCGAACATAAAGATTTGGTGGTGGATGTGTCTGTAGCTTATGGAATTGAACCTTCTCAAGTTATATTGGATTTTGCAGAAGAAATTAAAGCAGATCTTATTGTGATGGGGACTAAAGGGGCGGGAGGTTTTAAAGAAATTTTCTTCGGAACTACCACTACATCCGTTACCAGCAAGGCATCGGTTCCTGTACTAGCTTTTCCGGTTACGGCAAAACCTATTTTGCCTAAGTCAATCGTATATGCCACAGACCTTAAAAGGGAAGATGAAGCGGTATTATATCCTTTATGGAATTTTGCAGTAATTCTTGATGCTCCGCTCACATTTTTGTATGTCGCAAAGGATGAAGAAAAAGGTATAGATGTTATCAGAAAAGAAATGGAAAGCAGTGAAGGGTTTACCAGAATAAGAAGAACATTGCAAGTACGTTTTGCGGAGGTAAAATCCAATGATGTTTTTGGTGCAATTCAGGATTTTGCAAATGAAACCAATGCAGGGCTTATAGTTCTTGGAAATCATCAGAAAAATTATCTGGAAAAATTGAGAAAAGGAGACTTGACTCGTTTGATGACTATGTATACTGAAGTTCCTTTACTTATTCTTCATAAAAACAAATAAATGTGAAAAACGCAGATGACCTGATTGTAGAATTGAATAAGTCTACAGAACTTCTTATCAGGGAAATTAGCCTCTTTAAAGAAAGTAATTTTAACATAAAACCTCATCCTGATCAATGGTCAGCCGGTGATATTGCGGAGCATATAGTTGTACTGGAGTCGTTTATTAATAAAGTACTAACAGGAACATGCGTTCCGGCAAATAGAAATCCGGAAGAAAAGATTTTGATTGTCAAAAACATTTTTTCAGATTTTGATAAAAAATTTAATGCTCCGAAGCCTGTTGCTCCTTCGGAAAATTTAAAATCCATAGCTCTGTTATCAGATGAAATCAAGGCTTCAAGAGTGGTAACCGAAGAAATTGTTATCGCTAATGATCTCACCTTAATTTGTAAAGATTTTGTTCATAGAGGCTTTGGAGAGATGACGCGCACGGAGTGGATTCATTTTTGCATTTATCATACTGAAAGACATCTTTATCAAATGCAAAAAATAAAAGAAAAAATAATAAGGTAGTTTATATTTTATTTTCCAAAGGATATAAGTTTTCTTGAATAGAATGGTTTTTAAACTATTATTCTTAGGTCAGTTTTTTAAAGTTATTAAAGTGACTTTATTTTTTTGTTTTTAGTCGATTTATTATAATCTTTCAAGCTTCATTTGATACCCAATAAATAGAAATGGTTGTAGAAATTATCATCATTCTCCTCTTGATCATAGTGAATGGTATTTTTTCAATGTCTGAAATTGCTCTTGTTTCTTCCAAGAAATATAAACTTGAATCTGCATCCGAAAAAGGTAATAAAGGAGCTAAAGTAGCTTTGGATCTTTCAGAAAATCCGGGAAAATTTCTTTCAACGGTTCAGGTTGGAATTACACTGATTGGAATTCTGACGGGAGTTTTTGGAGGCGCATCTATTTCAAGAAGGCTTGATGATTATTTTGAATCAGCTGGAATATTCGGGAATTATTCTGAAACAGCAGCAGGACTTATTGTAGTATTAGGAATTACTTATGTTACACTTATTCTGGGAGAACTGCTTCCCAAAAGAATAGGCATGAATAGTCCTGAGAAAATTGCTTCAGCTATTGCAATTCCGATGACAATCCTTGCTAAAATTGCCAAACCATTGATATGGTTACTTTCTGCATCAACTGATCTGTTTATTAAGATTCTTCAACTTAAACCTCAGGAAGATCATTTTGTAACAGAAGAAGAAATTAAAGCAATGCTGGAGGAGGCTTCTGATATAGGTGAAGTTGAAAAGGAAGAGAGAGAAATGGTGGAAAGGGTATTTTTTCTTGGTGATACTGATGTCGGTTCATTGATGAGCAGCCGCGCGGATGTTGTTTCCCTTGATATTAATGAAGACCTGGAGGTCAATAAGAAAATCATGGCCGAATCCATTCATACACATTTTCCGGTTTATGAAAATGAATATGACAACATCATAGGTATTTTAAGTCTGAAAACCTTCAGTTCTTCTTTATTAAAAAAAGAGGAAATAGACCTTCGCTCTATGCTTATTGAAGCCTTATTCGTACCCGTCCAGATGACGGCTTTTAAACTATTGGAAAATATGAAAGCCAGGAATACTCATTTCGCTGTCGCTGTGGATGAATATGGTTCCGTGAAAGGCGTAATTACTACCAATGATCTGGTCAATGTGGTAATAGGAGATGTATATCGAAAAGAGGAGGCAGAGATCATAAAAAGACAAGATGACTCTTACCTGGTAGATGGGCTAATCTCCCTGGATGAATTTTTTAGATATTTTGAAGTTGAGAAAACTGAAGAGATTGAAAAGGAAGGTTTTTATACTTTAGGAGGATTAATACTTTACATTTTTAAAAGAATCCCTTCATCAGGTGAAATTATTGACTGGAAAAATTTACATTTCGAAGTCCTTGATATGGATGGACAGCGGGTTGATAAAGTCCTTGTAAGACCATTGGATTCTTAATAGATTGGTATTGCCATGTAAACTGTGTAAGTTAATTAAGTATTTTGTTTAGCAATTTTCTTCTTTGATTTTTAATTTTGTAATTACACTTAATTAATTATGAAGAAGTTAATCTTATTAGTTTTTATTATCTTAGCAAACAATGCTTTCTCACAAACAGATTTTTCTAATCAGGATACTATTCCATCTCCTTGGAAAAAATCAATTGAAACCGGAGCCAATATTAATCAATCATCTTTTAGTCCAAATTGGAAAGGGGGAGGAGTAAATTCCATAGCAATGGGCTTGCTGCTGGATGGTCGTTTACTCTATGAATCAAGTAAAATTTCATTTGATAATGTACTTCAGTTACAATATGGGATGGTTAAAAATGATAATGCCATTTACAGAAAAACAACAGATAAAATATTTTTTGATTCAAAGTTGGGATACAGGATTACAGAAAAATGGAACGCGTTTGTTTCTGTAACCTTTCTTTCTCAATTTGCCCAAGGCTTTAAAGTTGTCAAAGACAGTCTTGATAGAGAATCCCAGCAATTGATTTCAAGATTTATGGCCCCCGGTTATCTTACTTCCTCTCTAGGTATGGAGTATAAGCCAGTAGATTATTTTTGGTTAAGATTTGGGGTAGGTAGCTTTCGTAATACTTTTGTTACAGATACCACACTCTATAGAAGTGTACCACAGAACTATGGAGTACCTATAGGTAAAAAAGTAAGAAATGAACTCGCGTTTGCACTCACAGCTAACTTTGATAAAGACATTGCTAAAAACCTTCACCTTTATACCAGATACGTGATGTTTGCTAACTATGAAAATCTCAAAGCCATTGACTCTCGTCTTGATCTTACCTTGTCAGCAAAAGTGAACAGATATATCAATGTGAATCTTACTGCAACCGCCTTATACGACCAGGATCAGGACTATGAGATTCAGTATACCCAAATGCTGTCTTTGGGTCTTTTATACAGGTTCTCAGAGTTTGATCCCAAAAAGTAAGTAGTAAAAGTTTTATAATGAAGAAATCAGATTATTAAGAACGGGCTTGTTTTGTTATTGTCCTTGATACAACAAAACAAGCCTTTTTTATTATTTTAACAAATAAGTTGCAATGCTTAAAATTCCAGTTACTATCATTACAGGCTTTCTGGGAGCAGGAAAGACTACCTTACTCAATTATCTGATCTCTAACCAGAAAGAAAAGAGATTTGCTGTGATTGAAAATGAATTCGGAGAAGTGGGCATTGATGGTGCTTTGGTGATGGATGCCAAGGAAGGAATTTTTGAGCTTTCTAACGGATGTCTTTGTTGTACACTTAATGATGATTTAATTAATGTTTTACAGAAAATTCTGAATAGAGATAGAAGAATAGAACACTTGCTTGTGGAGACTACAGGAATAGCTGATCCCGGACCAATCGCCATGAGTTTCCTTTCGGATCCATATGTCAAAGAGGCATTTTATATTGATGGTATTATAACTTTGACTGACGCTCAGTTTATAGAGCAGCAGCTGGAAGATCAGGAGATTGCTTGTAACCAGGTAACAATGGCAGATGTTATTATTATTAATAAAATTGATAAAGTTGATTCCTATCAGAGAGATACTGTAAATAATATCCTTCGCCGCATGAATCCAGGGAGTCGGATTATATTACATGGAAAAGATTCTTCATATGATGTAAATCTGCTTGAGCTAAATGCATTCTCCGAGCAAAGTTTTCTGAATACTTTCAATACTTTAAAAAAACAAACCCATACCTATCATAACGATACTACATCTTTTTCAAATTTATTTAGTCCCACAAAACAAGTGAGACATTCAGGTATTTATTCTCATTCCTTTGTATTTAAAGCACCTTTGGATGTACTTAAGTTTAATATTTTTATCAGAGCCCTCTTAACTGAGCATTTAAATGTATTTCGAATAAAAGGAATTTTGCATCTTAGTTCAGTTGAAGAAAAAATTTTATTTCAGGCAGTGAACAGTCAATATGCTACTGATTCAATGGGACCTTGGGTTTCAGAAGATGAAAAGGAAACCAAAATAGTTTTTATTGGAAAGAATCTAAATAATACATTACTGCAAGATGCTTTGGATTTATGTAGTTCTTCAGACGCATTTGAACCGGAAATTTTTTATAATCAATTGAATAGGATTATTTTGGGGATGAAGATATAGGGCGTACTGTGTTTTATTTATATTTTGTTGTATTATTTATAGAGGTTTGAGTTTCTGAAAAAATATCCCTGATAAGTTATATTTTTGGTGTTTACCTTTTCGCCCAAGTAATTATTAAAGAATATATTTTTAGCTCTTGTTGCCTGAAACTTTAAAAGTATAAATCTACGTTTAGCTTATTTTGAATTGTTATTTTTAGATATTAGACTATAAAATTGTTATATTTGTCTAAAGTAGTTGTTTTTAAATTTTGTTTTTAAAGATTCTTAAAACAATAGAGACTGATTCCTTATGATGACTTTTGAGACCTTGAAAAAATACCATCTATCAAAAATTAAAGTGGTATTGAAATCCGGAGAGGAATATATAGGAATAATCACTTCTCATGATTTTATAGATAAAGAAAGGGTAGTAATAGACCGAATATCTTTATTGGGTGATCTTAATATCTCTAAAATTAAATGTGAAGATATTCAGTCTATTTCTTTCGCTAAGGATTAAAAGAAGGCCTAGAAGGTATATCTTATACCCGTGCTTATATCCCCTTTTATAAACATCGGACTATTAAATACCTCGGTGTAAATTGTGTTTTCAGCAAATACCATGAGCGGGAAATTTTTTAAAGTGTATTCGATTCCCAGTACTGCGTCCGCCCCCATGGAAAATGTTTCTATATATTCCTTATCATAAATCACAGCATTGTTTTCTGAATAGTGGTAATTACAGTAGTAATTTGAATATCTTGATTGAATTCCTGCTCCATAGTACCATCTCAATCTAGGCAAAAGCGAGATATTATGATGTACAAGATAATGTAGCTGTAATATCCAAGGTCTTTCTGTATGATCATAGCCATCAAATATGTATCCCTTATTTCTAAGTCGTCTTTTGTTGCTGCGGTAATAATAGTCATAGTTTTTATAAGACCCATTTCGACCCGCCACAAATTCTATAGCTTTGTTTCCAAAATATTTTTTAATGGTAATCCCTCCGGGATTATGAAGTTTAAAACCTGCAGTCCAATTAAGAGTCCTTGTAGAAGCCGATTGACTGCTATCTGTCTGGGCGGTCGCATTAATAGAGAAAATTAAGAGTGTAATAATGAAGAAATTCCTGAAGGATATACTTCCTGAAAATGTTGTCATCTTGGTAATAGTTTTTTTGATTCTATTACTATGACAATCCTACGATCAGGGACCCCTATTCAGAAAAAAAATATTTAGCGGAAAAACCGGGCTAGATTTTACATGCAGGAAGTTCCACTGAAAATGTAGTCATTATACCAGGAGTGCTGTATGCATATATGTCACCATTATTCACATTGATAAGCTGTTTGCACAAAAGCAATCCTATTCCAGACCCCTTTTCTGCATTAGTGCCTAATCGGGTTTTTGAGATATTCGGTTCAAAAAGCTGGTTTAACAAGACATCAGGAATACCTATGCCATGATCCTCTATAGTTATTTGGATTTTATTATTCTTGTTAACGGCATAGACAATGACCTCTTGTCCGTTATGACTGAATTTGATCGCATTTAGGATAAGGTTTCTGAAAGTTATTTCCATCATGTCGTAATCACACCAGACATATGTATTAGCAGCAATTGAGTTTGTCAGCTTTACATTTTTATTTATAGCAAGGTAGCCTGTATAGTGAAATACATTATCAATAAGCTCCTTCACGCAGATTTTTTTTGGATCGGGTGAATGGTTGGTGAGATGTGTACTAGACCAATTAACTAAGTTATCAAGTAGCTGTTTGGTGTGAATAGAGGACTCTTTAAATTTTAGTGCAACAGCTTTTATTTCTTCTTTCTTTATTTTTTCTTCAAGAATCAGTTCTGTAATGGCCTGGATGTTGTTAATAGGACTTTTAAGATCATGGGAGAGGATGGATAAGAGTCGATCTTTTACTGAATTTAATCTCTCCAGTTCGCTTTTGGTTTTTTCCAATTCACTGTTTTGAGCCGACAACTGTCTTTGTTGTTCTCTAAGTTGATTACTTTTTTCATACAATAGTGTTTCTCCTAATTCTGACAAAGAAAGAAACAGATTTGCCAGAAAGATCATACAGAATATAGCTGTCAGATTAAATCCAGTATTAATCCATCGTTTTATTTCCGGAGAAATATTTTGTGCAGGCAAAGAGAGATTATATTTATCAAGGCTATAAATGATAGCTATATTTAACAGGGTAAATAATATGGATATATTAAAAAGCGGTCTTTCATTTTTCCCAAATATGATAAAAGGGATAATGGCAATTGGAATATAAAATACTTTGAGATCTAATTCACTTCCCAGGCTGGCAGACATAGATAATACCTGAAGTAATAGTGAAAAATATAATACAATCTTTGCAACTCTTGAAAATCCTGCCATGCAGATTCTCCAGGTTGAGAAATGAACTAAAGCAAAGAATGCAAAAATAAAGTTTAAAGGAAAAATATTAAAAATGAAAAACCCAATTCCAAATGTCACGCATAAAAAAATACAAAGAATTGAAGTGTATGCGGTTATTTTAATCCTTTTTGTTTCCAGTTGATTTTGACTTGGAGGGATGTCTTCTGATAAAAAAGATTGGATCATTCATTCTTTATTTACAAGTATGCAATAAAAGGTCTATAGTATTGAATTTTAATCTACAATATACCTATTTCTGATTTTAATTCTAATATTAGGACTTTTTTTGTGAGTAAATTCTGTTGTGGAAAAATACATATTCTTTTTTTGCAAGTAATTTAAAATCCGCTGAATAATTTATTTACCAGGATTATCATGTCTTCATAATATCGATAAATGACTATTTGCCCAATTAATAAAATAATCCAATTGCATAATTGGAGTAAAATGCTGCCAGAAATCAATTAATAAATGAAATAAATACTTTCGGGAAAAGATTACATGTATTTATATTCCGCTCAAATGCATTTGGTCATTATCCTGATAGCAATGATGGTCTACTAATGACGCTTCAGGATAAGCATCTTTATTGGAGCAGGATGGTGGTATGAAATTCTAAAATAGTTTGATAGATTTTTGGAAAAGATTTTTGATGAAAGACTTTCAGCATTGGTTTTTGAAATTGTGATATAGTAAGGATTTTAAAGCTAAAACTACTGCACATTTCAAAGCGAGCTTTGAAAACTATAATAACTCGTCGAAATGGCTAAACTTATATTGGAGAATCGTTCGATAATTTTTACCTTTAATAGCTATTTTTCTGTGCTTTAAGAGAACTGATTCGGTCAATCATTATTCCAGAAAAATCTAATTTCAATCCTATTTAAATTGTCATTATGCATAAAAGCAGTTTTTTAATCCTTTTTTATTTCCTCATTGTTTTCAGTTCCATTGCCCAACCCGCCGCTATTGATTCATCATTCAATAAAGCAGGTGTTTCTCCCGGAATTTTTGAAACAAGATTTTACGGTAAAGAGGAAGAAGCCAGAAGGATTGCAGCTCAATCGGATGAAAAGATGGTCATGGTTGGAACTTCATTGAATGGTTCTGATGGTCATGTTTTTACTTGTGTAAGAATCAATCCGGATGGAACGCTTGATGAAAGTTTTGCATCAAAAGGCAGGGGAGTATATTCTATTTCAGATTCTACAGATGATTATGCTGAAACAGTTGCAATTGATAAGGCCGGAAGGATTCTGATAGGAGGGTATTATAAGGCGGCAAGAACTACTTTGCCGGTAATTATCCGATTGACTCGCGATGGCAATATTGACAAGACGTTCGGAAAAGAGGGGAAGTTTTTTCCTGATCTCACTACCAAGAAAATGACAGGAATATATTCACTGAAAAGACAGGGAGATAAAATTCTTGCCGTTGGATCATATATTGATTCAATCGATATGTTTATAAATGGTCCTACTACAGTGGTTTTCCGGTTGAATGACGATGGAGAAGTTGACAGAACTTTTGGAAGCAAAGGTGTAACCATATTAGAACATGTAGCCTGCTATCAGATTGCATTGAATGAAACCAGCATTGCCTTGGGAGGTTATTATCCTATGCCGGTTAAAACATCTTCAATGACCAATCCTGCAATAGCAATGCTTAAATCCGATGGGATTATCAATACAAATTTTGGAGCAAAAGGCTTTTACAAAAGAGAGGTTGTCGCTGAGGAATTAATTGCAGATCTGGCCTTTCAGAAAGATGGTAAACTGGTAACAGTTGGGCACGTGAACAATCAAAGTGTTATTATGCGTTTAACTAATTCCGGAAAAATAGATTCATTATTTGCAACTAACGGAAGGCTTGTCAACCTTTTTGCTTACCTGGAACTAGGAAGGTCGATATTTATATTGCCGAATGGAAATATTTTAGCTGCAATTGAAGCAACTTATTTGAATGGAAATTTTACGAGTAAAAGATTGAGACTTGTCAAACTGAATGAAAAAGGACAGTTTGGCTCTTTTGGTTATGAGCAGATTTCAGATTTTTCAACATCATTTAATAACGCAGTTCTGACCTCCGACTACAACTTAGTATTTGCCAGATCAACCGGATATGATTTTAGTGCATTTAAAGTTAAAACGAGAATCAATACAAGCATAAGATTTAACGAATTGCCCAAATTAAACATAGCAAGTGGCAGTACTCCTCTTATTGCAAATGCTTCTTTCAACCTTCCTGTTTTGTTTAAATCGGATAATCCAAATGTTGCTGAAATCAGTGATAGTACTCTGATTGTTACAGGTGCAGGAATTACACTCATTACAGCATATATAGAAGGAAGTATAGATTATGAAGGTTCTAATGCTATCCAAGCCATTTTAGTTTCTCCTGCAGCTGAATTTCTGGTGGGTAAAAACTATACAGGCGCCAAAAAAGTACAGACCTATGCTGTAATTCCTTATAGAAAAGAATACTATTATGAATGGTCTTTTTCAGGGGAAAATGCATACTTGCTCAACACCAATCAGGAAGGCGACTCTACCAATAAGGTTAATATATATTTCACAGAAACTGCCAGCGATGGATTGCTAACTTGCAGAGTTTATGATCAGCAAGGGGCATTAAGATCTTTGTTAAGAAAAGAGATTCAGGTGGTGCAGGATGCAACAGATGGCAATATAAGCGAAAATAGCTGCCCTAAAAGTTTTGCTCCATGTTTTGCTACGCATATCAATTCATTCAGGATTAATACGCTGAAAAGTGATTCTTCAGGATGTCAGGGAACCGGATATACCGATTTTACAGAATCAGGCAGAACTACAGAGCTTTTTCTCGGGAATGTATACACTGCAGATCTTGAAATAGGTTCTATAGGCAAATCCAGTAAATACATCGGTATCTGGATAGATTATAATAATGATGGAGATTTCGAAGATGCTGACGAATTTGTAAATGCATCCTTCGGAGAAGATTCTCTTTTTTCAGTGAAACCTATCATCATTAAAAGTTCTAAAGAATATGCGGGTAGCAGGAGATTGAGAGTAAGATGCAGAACCAATGGTCGCTTTACATCTTCGGATGCATGCATTCTTTCAGGTGAAGCAGGGGAGACAGAAGATTATATGATTACTCTTAAAGCTCAGGATGCTTTGGAGGCCCCGGAAATTATAACTCCTAATGATGATGGAAAGAATGATTACTTTGTCATAAGAGGAGTTAACGACAAATCAGACAATAAACTGGAAGTCTTTGATAAATGGGGAGATATCAAATACAGCAAGGATAATTATCTCAATGACTGGAATGGGAAAACAAATAATGGAGATCAGATTACAGAAGGGACCTATTATTATGTATTTAAAAATGGAGCTAATGTTCTCAAAGGATTTGTAGAAGTAAAGTACTAAGTTTTAGAATTCAATATTTAAAGTAATATACAGCTCATGTTTCGCTATCTTTTATTATCAGTATTTTTAGTAAGCCTGACTATAAATACCATGGCACAGCAAATGCCCCTGGTTTCTAATTTCATGTTTAATCAATTGATCTATAACCCTGCCGCCGCGGGTATGCAGGAAACACAGTTCAATGCAAATCTCGTGTCAAGATTTCAATGGACAGGTATGAATGGGGCTCCTGTTACCAATATGTTCTGGGCAGATTACAGATTTCCTGCAAAGAAAATGGCACTGGGTCTTAATTTAAACTATGACAAATTCGGAGCGAATAGAAATACAGACTTTCTTCTTAATTATGCATATTACGTTCCGCTCACAAGCAAATGGAAGCTTTCCATGGGTTTGAGAATGGGATTTACCTCAGCTAAGTTCAGTACTGCTTATCTGGACAGAGTATGGGATCAGGGAGACCCCGTTGTTGAAGCTTCCAATGTGAGTGCTATGATGCCCAAAGCAGGAGCAGGATTGCAACTTTCTGCCAAAAACTTTTATGCAGGTTTTACAGCCCCTGACCTCATCATGAGTGACAAGCAGAACCTTTATGGTAATGAAGGCAAACCTTTCTTCAGTAAAAAAAGAAATTATATGATGATGGCTGGGTACAGGGTTAAGCTTAGCGATTCTTACAAACTTTATCCAAACCTCAGAATCTCGTATTTCCCGGATTCAAAAGTACGGGCAGATTTAAATTTGATTTTCGAAATTACTGACTATTTCTGGGCTGGAGCTACTTATTCTTCATATAAAAGTCATGCTTTGATGGCCGGTACTCATATAAGTTCAAGGGTGAGATTTGCATATGCATATGAGTTTAAAAGAGATTTGGGGGTTAATTTAAATACTCATGAGATAAATCTCATGCTGAATCTTGATGGTCTGTTTAGAAAAAAATAAAATTATGAATCGTTTTTTACTGGGAGTCTTCCTTTGTTTTCTTTCTCTGGTTACAAAAGGAGGAGACAATGAAAACCATCTGAAACAGGCTAAGAATGACAAAAAACTCGCTTTTCTTAAATATAAGTTTGATCAGGGGGAGTATGAAGAATGTATTGATGGAGCTAATAAGTTTGCCAGAAGCTATGACAAAGGTAAGGTAACCATATCCGATGCTACCAGGGCAAAGTTACTGGAAGCAAGTTCTTATTTTTCCATGTTGTCATTTGAAAAAGCAAGTCAAACCTATAATGCAGCTTTAAGCCTTGCAGAAAAAAGTAAAATTCAGCCAAGAGACGAACATAAATGCCTGCTTTATATTGCTCAATACCTTAATGAAACGGGAAATTATGTTGAAGAAGAAAACGTCCTTCATCAAATAGATAAAATTTCCGGAATAGATAAGGCTTCTACGGAGGTATTGGATTTTTTATTAACCCGTGCAGAACTTTATAAAAACCAGGGATACTGCTTTAAGGCACTTGAAATAATTGAAAATCAGGAGCCGTATAGATTAAAAATGGCATCATCTCAGTTGGTTGAAGATAAAGATAAAGCAGCACAGGATAAAGATATTGATTTTCTAACTCGCAAAGAGACCTATTTACATTTACTCAATCTTAAAGCAACTTGCTTGTTTCAGATAGGTAAAACAAGTGAGGCGGAAATGTTAATTAAAAACAACCTTTTGTGGGGTAATAAAAATCTTTCCTCTTCAAACAGATATGTGATTGAAGCATTAAGAGGGGAAGCAGAACTACTGGATAAGAAAAAATCTTATGGCAAATCAGCAATGGCCTATAATCAATGTTACGGTCGTTCCTCAGCAGCGGAATATGAGTCATCAAAAGTGGAAGACCTGGTCAATCAGACTATTGAATCTATAAAGGATGGACAGATCATTCAATATAAAAATTATCTGCGCAGACTTCAGATGTATGCATTCAGGTCAGTTGGGACAAAGGATAGATATGAAATTGCTTATAACTATTGTGAAGCTCTCAGATCCTTTTATGAAGGTGACCTGCAGGCTGCCGAAAGCAGACTTAATTCTTTGGTTTCTATAATTAAGTTTTTACCTCCTTACCATCCTTATCACTATAAGACACTTCAATTAAAAGCTGATATTAAGCTAAGACAGGGAGATCTGAAAAGCTATAGGAATGTATTATTGTCAAGAGCTGAGTTTAATTCAAAATTTAAAGGTGCCAAGTCCCCTGAATTTTTTAAAGCTAATTTGGAACTTGCATTGTACGAACTTAATTATGGTTCTGATCTGAATATGGCTGAAAAGATGTTCTTTGCCAATTATTCATCTCGCCTTAAAAACGAAATTGCAAAAGAAAGTGATCTGAATATCTTTTATTTAAAAGCGTTTGCAAGACTATTAGAGAAAAAAGATAAGCTGGATTCGGCCATTACTGTAATGAAAGATGTCGTATCAGGTTCTGTTCTCCAACATGGAGAAAAGTCTCCTGAATACGCAGCTGGTATTGCTAAATTGGGGGAATTACTGATTCTCTCAGGTAAATACGAAGATGGCTTTTCTTCAGTTCAAAAGGCTGAAATAGCTATGGAGTCTGGAAAGGAGAATCGTAACGAGCTATCGATAGAAGCTTATCTGATAATTTCCAGGCTTTATGCATTTAAGGGTGAATTTGATAAGAGTAAGAACTTGTTGAATAAAGTAGCACAATTGAATCTTAATAAAAAAGGATTTGATCCTCTTGCAGATGCAGTAGAGCATGAACAGGCAGCTTCTCTTTATCTTATGACTGGCAATTATTACAAAGGTGAGAAAGAAGTAAAGAAATCACAGGAGATAAAGGAAAGAATTCTTGAAGGAGGTAGTTTGCAACTTTTATCTGTTTATGAAACTTTAGCCAGACTTAATTTAATTAATGGAAATTATAATTTGGCAGATCAATATTTAAAGTATTCAAAGGATATAGCTGAAAAGGTTTTTGATAAACAGTCCCTTTATCAGACCGGAATACAGCTTATGCAAGGAGATTATTTTAATGAGATTGGTGATTATAAGAAGGCTGAAGATGCATTTGCTAAAGCTGATGAAATCTTTTTATCAAAACTCGGAAAGGAAAATCTTAAGCGTGCAGAAACTTTGTTTAAGCTCGCTGCTCTAAAATACAAAAGAGGAGCAAAGGTAGCAGAAGCAGAAAAGCTTTATCAGGAAGCCGGAAAAATTATTCAAAAAAGCGTTGGAGAGAATAATCCCCTATATGCACTGCATTTACAGAAGCTGGCTGAATTTTATATTCAGATAAAAAGAACTGAAGAAGTTGACAGACTTTTAAGCGAAGCAGAAAAATACTGGGATAAAAAGATAGGCTCGGATAACAAGTATAATGCAGAAATTAAGCTTCTGCAGGGTGATATAGCTTATAATAAAGAGAAGTTTGATGTTGCTGAGAAAAATTATCAGAAGTCAAGGCAGCTTTTTAGTACCATATTTAATGAAAAACATCCGGGTTATATACAGGCAACAGGCAAGCTTGCCAGAGTACAATATATGATGAAAGGGTATGATAAATCTCTGGAATTAATGGAAGAGATCATTCCGAAGTACCTGGATTATACGAGAAATTACTTTCCATCTCTAAGTTTCAGGGAAAAAAGCAAGTTCTGGAGTAAGATGAAAGACGAATTTGAATTTTATAATTTCCTTGCTCTTGATGTATTTGGCAACAAAAAATCCAGATTATCTTCTGAGGTATATAACAATACTATTGCAACCAAAGCTCTTTTGTTAAGTTCCAACATAAAGTTGAGGGAACAGATTCTGAATAGCAAAGATACAGTTCTTATAGGAATGTATAATGAATGGATTATGCAAAGCGAATCCCTTACCAGTTCGTTATCTTATACAAAGGAACAACTTACAGCTCAGAATATAGATCCTCATCGTATTGAAGCGTCTATTGAGCATCTGGAAAAAGAAATGAGCAAGCGCTCCACTCTCTTTAACGGAGAAGAAATCAAGAGAAGGGCTACCTGGAAAGAAATAAGAACAAACTTAAGTGAAAATGAATATGCAGTGGAGATGGTGCGTTATAGGTTCTTCAATAAGATGTTCTCCGACTCTGTAATCTATACAGCGCTTATAGTTAATAAACATTCAAGCGAATCTCCTGATGTGGTTTCATTTTCTAATGGTAATGCTATGGAAAAGAAATTTCTGAAATATTACAGGAATGTGGCAAATATGAATATAGCGGATGAATACTCTTATGATACTTATTGGAAAAATATCAAAAGTAAAATTCCCGATGGAGCTACAGTTTATTTTTCTTCAGAGGGTGTTTACAATCAGCTAAATATTGAAATGATGCCTGCACCAGATGGCTCTTTTGTATTAGAGAAGAATCAGATAGTTCTGGTTACAAATACTAAAGATTTACTAGGTGTTGCTGAGAGTAAAAAGAAAAGCAATATTAAAGAGGTAAGAAGAACTCATTCGGATGAATATCTTCTTTGTGGTAATCCTGATTTCTATTCAGAAAAAAACAATGGAAAAAGTGCTTCAGTTGTTGCCTTGCCTGGAGCTGAAAAGGAAGTGAATGAATTAACAACTTTACTTAATGGAACCGGAAAAAGGACCGTCAAAGTTTTAAGTAATCATGTGACGGAGGATACTATTGGTTCCTTCGTCAACCCGAAGGTGTTTCATATTGCTACTCATGGTTATTTTAAAGAAACCATGGCCCGAGTTAATGATGATGACTTTGCATCAAATCCTTTGTTAAATTCAGGTTTAATGCTGTCGGGAGCAGGGGAAATACTTAGCAATGCCGAAAATACATACGTGAATCAGAAAGATGGAATACTCACAGCTTATGAAGCGATGAATCTAAACTTCACTTCTACAGAACTCGTGGTGCTAAGTGCTTGTGAAACAGGTCGAGGGGATGTTCAGGTAGGGGAAGGCGTTTATGGTCTTCAAAGATCCTTCCTAATAGCTGGTGCTGATGCAGTAATTATGAGTTTATTTAAAGTAAATGATGAAATAACTCAAAAACTAATGCTTTCTTTTTATAAAAAATGGATAGAAAGTGGAAATAAAAGAAAAGCCTTTCTGGAAGCTAAGCGCGAAATCCGAAAGATATATGACAACCCCTTGAGTTGGGGGGCATTTATTATGATTGAGGGAAGGCCTTATCGGGAACAAACCTTGCAGGCTTTGGTTAAAGAATAAAGGTGTATACGGCTTATGATTAATGACGAAGACTTCTCAAAATTACCTTTGGAGGACCAGGCACTATTTTTATGGGAGCATGGGCAATTTGTGGATCTTAGAAAAGATTTGAATCATACCATTCAGCTTTATGCTGTTGGAAAACTTTTTTATGAGGTCTGGTATGAAAATGAAGACAATCAAACAGAAAAGATCCAAAAAATTGATGCTGACGATGTAATTATTCTATATCCGTAATTAATAATCATGGAAATAAAAAATGCCCCGGAATGTATTGTTTAAAGCATAGGTCGGGGCATCTTTTTTAGGCTTTTATTTGGAGAAGTTCAATGGAGTATTTAAAAAGTACTATTGTTCCTAATTAGAATTCTGATTTTATTATATCCATTTATAAAAATTTTTATTGTGTAATCTTTTGTTTTTTAGTTAGTTGTATTTTTTTGTTGATGTTTTTACTCCCTTGGTCTTTGTTTTTAATGATACAGCTCCTGTTTTCAGTGCAATTTATGTTGGTTGGAAAATCAAAGATTAATCTTTAAATTATTCAATAAATTTAAAAATATCAGGATGAAATTTATATCTAAAATTCAGTTTCTCTTATTATTCTTCCTCCTAGAGTCCAGCATAAATGCTTTTGGTCAATATCCTGCCGGATCTCCTGTTGCTATTAATGGTAAGCTTAAATTAATCGGTAATCAACTTAGTAATGAGTGTGGGAACCCTGTTGTTCTGAGAGGAATCAGTTCACATGGAATGCAGTGGTTTCCGGCCTGTATGAAGGATGAAGGGCTGTCTGAGCTGGCTAATAACTGGCAAATTGACGTATTCCGCCTCGCAATGTACATTCCGAGATCCGATAATGGATACCTAACCAATCCAAGTTATTGGAGAAATTATATTGATACCTGGGTTGACAAGTGCGAAAAGCTTGGGATTTATTGCATGATTGATTGGCATGTGCTACACCCGGGCGATCCTAATGTTTATGTAAAAGAATCAATGGATTTCTGGGCTTACATGGCCTCAAAACACAAAGGTAAAAGGCATGTGATATATGAAATCTGCAATGAGCCAAATGGACTTAAAGCAGATGAAGAACCGGTAGAATGGGAAGATGTGAAAAAGTATGCTGATCAGGTAATTCCTGTTATTAGGAATATTGATCCTAGTACAATTATCATTGTGGGAACTCCAAATTTTAGTCAGTCTGTAGATAAACCTTCTCTTTATCCTTTACAATATGATAATATAATGTATGCTCTTCATTTTTATTCAGGAAGCCATGGGGTTTCTTTAATGAAGTTAGCGGAGAGAGCTTTAAGTAGAGGAATAGCCTTGTTTATTACAGAAAGCGGTACCAGCGATGCAAGCGGAAATGGAGGTCCTTATCTTGATAAATATAAAGAATGGATAAATTGGATGGATAAAAATAAACTAAGCTGGATAGTCTGGAGCTTCGCAGATAAAAATGAATCTTCGGCTCTTCTGGCACAAAGGGCATGCGCTTCTAATCAATGGAACAACTTATCTGAGTCTGGCACTTTCATTAAAGAAAATATTAACGCACCAGCTGATAATTTTATCGCTTGTAATCAATCGCCAAAAGTTAATCTGATTTCTCCTGCTCAGGATACAACAGTTGTTTCTCCTGAGGAGTTAATATTGAAGGCAAATGCGGTCGATCCCAATGGTAATATAGTTAAAGTTGACTTTTATCTGAATACATCTCTGATAGGCACTGTTAATGCCCCATCCGATTCCTATAAGATAAGTTTGGCAGATATCCCTTCAGGGGTACATACCATTAAGGCAGTTGCAACTGATGAGAAAGGTGCTTTTGGATCCTCGCTAAGAACAATTACTGTCAATTCTGTAGATGGTTTGTTTTCAAAGCAAGTTTATGGAGCTGCGGAAAATCTTTTCCCAAATCCAAGCAGTAGTTCTTTTGCATTTAAGGTACCAGAGCAGGTTAGATCGCTTCATGTGCTAAACCTATATGGTGAGATTATAGAATCTAAAGAATATGTAGCTCCTGGGCAAACGCTGGATTTAGGTAGTACTTATGCTAATGGTACTTATATTATGAAGGTGCAGTATGATTCTGGAATTTCAGAGATATACAGGATGATAAAGGTGAGATAAAAGTTATCTTAAAAAATTAAAGTGGGTAGTCTGTTTGTGCAGGCTACCCATTTTTTTTGCACATTAACAAACTAATAATCTCGATTGGTCTTCCTGATAATAATAACTAGGAACTACTATTGATGGACAGGCATTATAATACAGTCCATATAACTTGAAAGCATAATTGTTAAAAATATTTAAAGAGGTATTTTGTATGCAACTTTAAAGGTGTATATTTGGTGCAACTTTAAAATCTACTAAAATTATGTTAACAAAAACAGAAATTGACTTAATAAAAGGTACTGTTCCTATATTAAGGGAGCATGGCCTGTTGCTGACCAAGCATTTTTATCAGAGAATGTTTAGGTTAAATCCTGAGTTAAAAAATCTCTTTAATATGGGAAATCAGAAAAATGAAACTCAGCAAACTGCACTTGCAAATTCTGTACTTGCTTATGCTGAGAATATAGAAAACCCTGGAGTTTTGTTACCTGTGTTACAACATATAGGAGAGAAACATACAAGTTTGATGATTACTGCAGAACAGTATTCAATAGTAGGAGAGAATTTATTAGCTTCAATACAAGAAGTACTTGGCGAAGGAGCTTCAGATGAACTCATTGCTGCATGGGGAAAAGCTTATACAATCCTAGCAGACATAATGATTAATCTTGAAAAATCGATTTATATTGAAAAAAGCAGTTTATCAGGAAGTTGGAGCGGATGGAGGAAATTTGTCATAAAGAAGAAAGTGCAGGAATCTGAGGAGATTACTTCATTTTACTTATATCCGGAGGATGGAAAGGATGTTTCATTACATAAGCCTGGACAATATCTAAGCATCAGAGTTTTTGTAAAAGAGCTAGGTATATTTCAGCCAAGGCAATATAGTATTTCATCAGCTCCTGGAAATAAATATTACAGAATTTCGGTTAAAAAAGAAGTTGGACAGGGGGTAGCAAAAGAAGATGGAATAATTTCTAATTATCTTCACAACTCATTGGGTGAAGGGGACATTGTTGAAGCTACACCTCCAGCCGGCGAATTTGTGTTAAATCTAGAAAATAAGGGTCCGGTTGTCCTTATCAGCGGAGGTATAGGTCAGACACCATTTATGTCCATGTTGGAATACCTTGCTGGTGAATCTGAGAGGCGTGAAGTAAAATGGATTCACGGTTGTCGATCAGCAAACGTTCATGCATTTAAGAATGAGGTCAGTGACTTGAATAAAAAGTTTGACTGGCTTGAGCATATTGTATTTTATGATGATTGTTCCGGTTCGGAGGAAAATGTTAAAAAGGGAAGAGTAGAACTGTCTGAAGTAAAGGAAACAATATTATTACCCGATGCGGATTATTATATTTGTGGTCCCAAATTATTTCTGGAAAAGGCAATAAAGGATCTTGCAGCATTGGGGGTCGATAGAGAACATGTCTTTTTTGAAGAGTTTGGTCCTCAGACATTGAATTTGAATTAGAATATAAAGGAATGAAACTGAATCAATTTACTGATTATGGATTACGGATTTTGATGTATATCTCACGAAAGCCGTCAAACATGCCTGCTACAACTATTACTGAATTGTCTGAAAGGTTTGGAATATCCAGAAATCACGTGGCAAAAGTGGTTCAGTTTCTTTCCAATAATAAAATTATTGATGCGCAGAGAGGAAGAGGGGGCGGATTGTATTTGTCAGATAAACCTGAAATGTATAAGATAGGTGATCTTATCCGTTTACTTGAAATGGAGGAGGAACTAGTCGGATGTGAAACCCCTCCCTGTATACTTGCTGATAGCTGTGGTTTTAAATCAGTTCTGAAAAGCGCATTATATGCCTTCTATGATTACCTTAATCAATATACATTAAAAGATATCAGCAAACCAAAGGTTACCAGAGCTCTTGATAGTCTGATAAAAGGTTAATAGGTGAACGCATTTGTATTTTTCCTTAAAGCTAAATCATTGCATTAATAATCGTATAAGGAGACCTCATTATGAATTATGGAAAAGAGTTTCATGTAGCTAAGCATATATAATTCCCTTGCTTTAAAAAAGTTTGTTAATAATTCCATTGGCGGGATTAAGCTAAATTTAGTCTATTTTGAATAATGCAGTAAGTTGAAAGTTCGGATATCTTTACAACTACCAACGATAATTTTTGAAAGCGCCTCACTAATTAATATTTTAGGCTTAATAGACCTTTCAAATCATTAGAGCTGATTCTGTTTTTCATAAATCTAAATTGTATGATTGCAACGGTAAAATATCCCATTGTTCTGATAAGTGTTTTTTTGTGGTTAGGATTTGCCTGTGCTTTAGATTTTATAGAGTTTAGTATTGAGTATAAGTCAATTTCTGTATCCACTTCTATTGAAATATTTTTGTCCGATTTGATATATAATACTATGACTAATTTTGAGTGGTTCTTCGTATTGTTGATTATTGGAACAACTTATTTCACAAGTATAGAAGAAATATTTCCTTTGTATACTTTATTTATTATTCCTTTCATTATCCTTAGTATTCAGACGTCCAGATTATTTCCAGGTATGAATAATCATTCGGTTTTTGTGATAGGAAAAACCAGTTATAGTTTATACAGTTCCTTTTGTTATCAGATCCTGGAGGGAATAAAGGTTATGTGTCTGCTGATATTCGGTTTAAAACTTATAAAGTTAACTAATAATAAAGAGGGAGCGAATGATAGATGATATAGTCTAAGCGTTCAGATTGGTAAAGGTTCCGGTTTATATTAAATTTTTTATTGATAAGGGATGACATTATTGCAAATTATATGGAGAATTAATTTAACTAATAAATCCAATGGGAAATCAAATTTTTGAATGTAGTCAGGTTATGGATTTTTTGAAAAATGAACATCATGTTATTTTTGAGTTGTGTTACAGAATAAGGGTTGGCCTATATCAAAAGGTACAAACAAAGAGAATAAAGATTTATGCAGACTTGTTTTACCACGAATATCTAAAACCACATTTTGAGCTGGAAGAACAATATATTTTTTCTGTTTTTGAAAAGGATAATCTTTTGGTAAAAAGAGCAGTATCGGAGCATAGAAAATTAAAGAGATTATTTGAAAACGGTGATAATATAGAAGGATCGCTCAGTCTTATCGAAGAGGTATTGGAAAAACATCTTCGATTTGAAGAGCACGTATTATTTACCAGTTTAATGGAAAAAACAGAGAGTAAAAAAATCTTATTTATTATGCCTGAACTTAATGAAACTTTAATTGAATGGCCTGATAAGTTCTGGGTAAATTGAATAGAGTTTTTTTACTTTTCTTTCTTAAAATCAGAAGGTCTGTAATTAGTAAGTTTTAAGAAAGTGCTGCTGAAAGATGCAAGGCTTTGATATCCGACTGTGTAAGCAATTTCACTGAGAGATAGATTGGTTTGAAGCATTAATTCAATTGATCTTACCATTCGAAGTAGTTTTAAGTATTGAAGAAATGACATGTTCAGTGTTTGCTGAAAAAGTCTTGATAATGATCTTTCACTCATCCCAAATCTATGGCTGATGCTTTCAAGAGAGTGTGTATCACCAATGTTTTTTTCCAGGTATCTTAGTATAGGAAGCATTCTTTCATGTTCCGTAAAAGGTAGAGCGAATGGGATTTTTTTTGAGCTGATTTCTGGTAAAATATTTTTTATAGCTGAAAGAAATAAAAATCTGTTATCACCAGGTAAAATATGTCCGTCCCATGGCTCAGAGTATTTTATCATCTGCATCAAAAGATCATTAATGGGGTAAATTCCCATCTGTGAATAAAATGGAGAGGTATTATCATCATGAGTATAAAAAAATAATGATCTGAGAACTGTTCCGGAATGCCCAATTTTTAATACATGTGATAGTCCTGTTGGAATCCAGAAATAATGTCTCGCAGGTATGACGTATCTTTGATTGCCTATATCAAGATAAGCAATTCCACCTTCTACATAAGAAAGCTGTCCCTTCGTATGTTTATGGTTAGGAATATATTTTTCAGATCGTTCATGCATAACAAATACTGACTCAGGACGCTTGTCAATATCAGGTAAACTTGCAATCAGACTCATGATATTTTAATAATATTATTATATATAATAAACGATGCAATCTATAAAAACATCCTTTATAAGGAATGAAAAATTTTACAAATTTTCTAAAAAAAATGATTGGCTGGAATAAACTAATATTAGTCCATTTTGGATAAAATTGAATTATATAAGACAAATAACTTTACAGCATAAATAGTAACAGAATGTTTAGCTGTCTTAGAAACACAAGTATATTAAGTATTCTTATTTTAATTTCCATTTCCATTCCGGTTTTTTCTCAAGATTCTCTTAACATGCCCATTCCTCTTTACATGGACAATATATGGCAGAAAGCTCTTGAAAATAGCAAAAAGATAGAATTGTCATATTTTGAAGAGTCAATTGGAAAAGAAGAAATCAGGGAAGTACAATATGAAAGACTTCCGGAAATACAATTCAGTGGACATATCGAACATGCTACGAACCTTGCTGTGTATACCCATGGCCTTTTAAATAAACCTGAACAACATGAGGTCATTCATACTTTGTACAGATTAGGGACTGATTTTTATCTTAATATATATGATGGAAATAAGTTAAATCTCTCCGTCGATAAAAGGAAACTTTTATATGAAATAGCTATGGAACAAAGAAAATATACTGTTTCTGATATCAAGCTGCAGGCATCGGTTTATTATTTGAATTTAATGCGGAATCTGATTTTTAAAGATCTTATGATAAAGGACATTGAAAATCAAGAGAAGCAACTCGCAGAGATCAAAGAATTATATAGCAATGGGGTGGTGCTGAAGAGTGATGCATTAAGGGTAGAGTTAAAACTGTCCAATCAGAAACTGATGCTGGTGCAGATTGAAAATAATATTGCGATAGCCAATCAAAAGTTAAATATACTTATTGGTCTTGCTGATACTGTTGCTGTGTTGCCAAAGGAGATTATCAATCCTGAGCTAATTTCATTAAAATCTTATGAATCTTACCTGGAAGAGGCAATGTCTAAGTCTTTCATATATCATATATCCGAGAAGAAAGAAAAGATCAGTCATATTCAGCTTCAATACACGAAAGCAGCGGTAAGACCAAGGTTTGGCCTATACGGAGATTTCTGGCTTGCAAATCCACAGATATTTCTTTTTCCATATTCTCCCAGCAACTATACGCTAGGTGTGATAGGATTCAAAGCTAGTCTTCCAGTCTCAGAATTGTATATCAATAGACCCAAAACAAAACTTGCTCATTTGAATCTGAAGAAAGAGGAATTAGAACACCATGATACAGAAGACAAGATAAGGAAGGATGTCTATGAAGCCTTTCTTAGATTCAGGGAATCACTTGTACGGATTAATGTTGCCAAGGCTAATATTGATCAGGCCGCTGAAAATGCAAGAATAGTAAGAAATAACTTCTTTAATCAGGCTGCTTTAATAACTGATCTGCTGGATGCGGATATTCAGGCTTTGCAGACACAGTTTGAATATGCTTCTTCCAGAATGGATGCACAAATCCAATATTATAAGCTTCAAAATATATTAGGTAATCTTTAATGAAAAAGGCAAGTCAATATACGTTAACGGATCAGTTGATCACCAGGATTACTGCATGGATAGCTGGTGGAATTGGAGTTGTTTTATTTATCTGGGGGGTAATAACCTTTTGGGATCTCTATAAAAATGAAACAACTAATGATGCACAGGTGCAGGAATATATCAATCCTATTATTTCTCGTTCAGGAGGTTTTATTGTAGAAGTGAAGTTTGATGAAAATCAGCCTGTGAAAAAAGGAGATACATTATTGCTTATTGACGACAGGGAATATAAAATACAACAAGCCCAGACAGAAGCCGCTTTAATGAATGCACAGGCACAGTTAAAGGTATTAGAAGTAAAAATAGTAACTCTGAAAAGGAGCTCTCAGGTTAAGTTTGCAAGGATAGCAATAGCAGATGCTGAACTATGGAAAAAGGAACTGGATTTTGTAAGATATAAGAAGCTACTGGCAACTGAGTCTGCCACACAGCAACATTTGGAAACTGTTGAAGCTGCATATAATGTGGCTAAGGCCGAAAGGCTTTCAGTCGGAGAGGACTACGAAGCTTCGGTTTCACAGGTTGAAGATGCAATTGCTCAAAAAGATGTAATAAAGGCAGAAATAAAGAGGTTGGAAGCCTTGTTAGAAAGGCATAAGCTTGATGTTTCCTATACGGTTATTACAGCATCTTATGATGGTGTAATGGGAAGAAGAACAATAGAAAAGGGACAGATGATTGAAGTGGGAGAGATTCTTGGTTATATAGTTAACAGGGAGACAGATAAATGGGTAGTGGCAAATTATAAAGAAACTCAGATTAAATCTATGGACATAGGGGATACAGCAGAGTTCACAGCAGATGCTTTTCCTGATAAGATTTTTAAAGGGATAATAATTTCTTTATCACCTTCAACAGGTTCCAGCTTTTCTTTACTTCCACCTGATAATTCCACTGGTAACTATGTGAAAATTGTTCAACGTATTCCTGTTCGTATTCGTGTAACGGGATCAGTAAAAGATGTCAGCCTGCTTAAGGCTGGAATGAACGTTAATGTTTCGGTACGCAAAAAATAAAATATATGCTGGAGAAAAGTTTCTTGTTTAAAGAGTGGGTGCCAGAATGGTTGGTTAAGATTACTCTGTTTATGGTCCTTCTGCCCGGCCTTGTTCTTTTCTTTCTTCCTCTGACTAATTTAAATGCTTCTGCAGGTAATACAGGCATGGAGACTTATGATGTATATTATTCAGTGGTCCTGTTCTATGCAGGTTATGCCAGTTTCTTTTCACTTGAAAGGAGATTCTTCAACTTTCTTGCTGCAAAGGAATATTTTGTAATTATTACATTTATTCAACTCCTAAGCTCATACATCTGTTTTATGACAGACAAGACTCTGGTACTGTTTATATTCAGATTTATTCAGGGAATGGCATTTACTATGACTGTCAATCTTGCTCTGACTTTAATTTTTATGCGGCTTCATTCTGAAAGGGCAAGGACAATTGGGTATTCTATATTTTTTGGTATGCTGGTTTGCATGATACCATTTAATAATTTTGCTACCTCAGAAATTGTAGACTCGTTTAATTTTAACTCACTCTATAAATGTGTGATGTATTCTTATCTTCCGGCACTTGGGCTCCTTTTGTTGCTGATGAACGATGTCAGAATCAACGTAAAATTTCCATTGTACAAACTGGATTGGCAGAGTTTTTTATTATATGCAGCTTTTCTGTGCCTGGTTGGATATATAATGGTTTATGGTCAACAATACTATTGGTTGGAAGATCCAGTAATCCGGGGATGTGTTGGCCTGATATTTATCATACTGACTTTATTCATAGTAAGACAGATTTATGCGAAAAGACCCTATTTTAATCTGGAGATCTTTCGTTATAGGAATTTTAAGGTTGGTCTCTTTCTTATGCTGATATTTTATATTTGTCGTTTTGCCTTCGGTATAACTACTAATTATTTTCAGTTTGTTTTAAAGTTAGATCCTATAAATATCGGATATATCACTTTGCTGAATATAGGGGGAATAGTTGCTGGAGTAATCATCGCCTGTGTGTTTGTTCTTGCAAAGCGCCCCATCAGACTTCTATGGATTTATGGTTTTTCAATATTACTTGTCTTTCATTTTTGGATGATTTGGCTGTTTACTCCTCAGGCAAATGAAAGCGAGTTTTTCATTCCCCTGATCCTTCAAGGATTAGGGGTTGGTTTGATTATGACACCCACTATTATATATGTTGTAGCATCTGTTCCTGAGAAATACAGTGCCTCTGCTGCTGGAATTTGTTTGTTTATGAGGTGTTTTGGGTTTTATTTAAGTATCGCCCTGATTAATTATTTTGAATTGCTTTCTAAAGGTATTCACTACAATACCTTCCAGGATCATGTTTCAAAACAAAATCCAGTCCTAATTCAGTCTGTCCATAAAATTAATCACTTGTTATCTATTCATGGAGCTTCTGTTGCAAATACCGCCAGGATGAGTAATAAAATGCTTGTAAATACTTTAAATGTTCAGACGCAGATAAGGTTTGCAATTGATTATTATGAATTGATATGCATTATGCTTGTTTTTACTGTTATACTTGTTGCGCTCTTTCCATATATCAACAGAACTATTATGGCTCTTACAAAGAATCAGCCATCCCCATTTTAATGTTAAATATTACTTTACATAGTACGTTGTAGAAGACTACAGTATCATAATCAAGAATTACACAAAAAATATATAACATGAGTAGAATCTGGATCTTTTTATTTATAAGTCTATTACCTGTCAGCTGTAAGAAGGATAGGTATATTTTTACAATGAAAACCATTAAGCTGAATTCTTACAGAAGGGCAAATTTCCCTTCTCAATTTCTGACTGTTAAAGTTGTGAATACAGGCTTTGGAAATCACATACTGGGAACCACCGGAAAATATCCAAGTGATTTTACGCTTCCTGCTATATTTGCACTGGATAAAGAGCTTGAATTACATTTGTATAAAGAAGATCATATCAGTATACAGTTGTGGGGAGATTCTACTGGGTTTATAGCTTCCAGTACTATAGACATGGAAGAGTATAAGATCATTTATCCGATAGATATGGAGACCAAAAGTGATAGTGTTAGTTTTTCTGTAATGGGTAGTTGGGAATAATATACAAAAATATAAGTATGGATTTTATACCAAAAGAAGACAAACTATTGATTCAATGGTTAAGAAATTATTCTCTCCATTTAACATCAGTAGGAGCTACATTAGGAATTACTCCAGCAGAAATAGCTTCATTAAATGCATTAATCTTTGATGTGACTACAGACCTTATTCAGGGTCGATATAAAGATGAAAATGATAAAAAGGATATAATGCTTAAGTTTTTAATCAAAATGATTAATAAAATGAAGAGCCATCCCCTGTATAATGAATATGAGCATGGAAAAAAGATGGGATTTGCTTGAAGCTACTTCTTTGAGGATATCCTGTTTAGTATAGCTTGTTGAATCTTTGTTATATCTGTTGATATCATTGCTGGAAGAATATAAAAAAACGGTTAGTAAGCGCCGGACCTTCCGATCCGACACTACAATTAACCAAACAAGTTTAAGGATTGATTCCAATAATAACTAGATTCAATCAATGTTTCCTGGTGACGATGCTATCTTATAGCTGAATATATCTATGGATTCTAATAATGCTACTTATACTTACTAAGCACTTTTTGAAACTACTTCCTGAATCTCATTGGTGATACTGGCCTTTGATATCAGGGAATCTTCGTAAAATTCAACCAGACCTGTTTCAAGGTTGTGCATAGCGCCTATAATTGCAATTTCTCCTTTTTCAACCATTTGTTCTAATATATAACTTCTGGATATAATCGAATTAACTGCTCTGTAAACATTGATAGAAGCAACATTTTCTACAAATTCGGCATTTGAAGAATTTCTAAGTTTAACGTCTGTAAACTTCTTTTCTTCATAAACTGCAGGTTGAAGCTTTGCCAGGAGTTCTGATAAATTTCCCATTTCAACATGATCGCAAGCTCCTTTTATTGCTCCGCATTTTGTATGGCCCAACACAACCAGTAATTTTGATCCTGCAACTTTACACGCAAACTCCATGCTTCCAAGGATATCTGTGTTAATGATATTGCCTGCAATTCTTATTGAAAATATATCGCCGAGACCTTGATCGAAAATTAATTCAGAAGAGGTGCGGCTATCAATACAACTCAAAATTGTCGCAAACGGCCATTGACCATTTCGCGTATCATTTGCTTGTTGTAGTAGGTTACGATTTGCTTTTAAATTATTTATAAATCTAATATTTCCCGCTTTTAAAATTTCAATTGCTTTAAGCGGCGTTATAGTAGCTTGAATTTCTTTGGTGCATGTTTTCATATACTTCACATTAATATTAGACAATAGATTAAATTTTAAAAGATTATTTCCTGTTAGAATTTAGGAATTAACAGCTTCCTCAGTGGATGCCTCTATAGAGGTCACTCTTGTTGAGTTATTTATTTTATACTCCTTTCTGAATCCAACTAATTGAACGTTGATTTTTTTATCTTTGGAACCAAATTCCAGAAAATCTTTTATTAGTTGTAATACATCATGATCTATGTATACTGTATGTGATGCATCTATGATTACAGAACTGTTAGCGGGGATATGAACCAATGTCTGTTTGATAGCAGCTTTATTAAGAAATGAAACTTCCTGAGCAAGCTCAATGTGTATCACTTCTCCTTCCTGATGTTCTTCTTTTTTGAAAAAATAAGCAAGTTTTATGTTTCCCTTTAGTATAAAGAAAATGCTTACAGCAAGTCCGATGCCTACTCCCTTCAAAAGGTCGGTAGCTACGACAGCTATTACGGTAACCACAAATGGAATAAACTGGAATTTACCATTATCCCACATATGTTTGAAAACAGAAGGGTTGGCTAGTTTATAACCTATCATAATTAAAACACCTGCAAGACATGCCAAAGGAATTTTATTTAAGATGAAAGGTATTGTCAGTACCGCTGTCATTAAAAATGTACCATGTGCTATAGTCGCAAGTTTGGTTCTTCCACCGGAATTGACATTTGCTGATGTTCTTACGATTACTGAAGTCATTGGAAGTCCTCCGATTAAACCACTAAGAATATTTCCGAAGCCCTGAGCTTTTAGCTCTGTATTTGTATTGGTAAATCTTTTAAGAGGATCTAACTTATCCGCAGCTTCAATACATAAAAGCGTTTCAATACTCGCTACTGTTGCAATAGTTGCAGCCACGATCCAAACATCAATGTTCATAATCTGAGATATGTCCGGAGTGGCAAATTGCCCTATAAAATCACTCATTGACTCTGGTATAGGAAGATTTACCAAATGTTCCTGACTGATAATTAAACCGGAACCTGTAGCTTTAAAAACTTCATTGATGATTGTACCGGCAATTACTGCAACCAGTGCTCCCGGTAAAAATTTTATTTTCTTAAGAAAAGATAATTTATTGAAACTTATAAGTATAACCAACGAAACAATGGTTACAATTATAGCACCAGGATGCGAAAAGTTTACTGAATCAATAATATTGGTAAATAAAGTATGTTTTGATTCTTTATCTATATAGAAGAAGTCTCCTTCATTGGCTATATCATAACCTACTGCATGAGGTAATTGAGTTAGTATAATAATAACTCCAATTGCTGCAAGCATTCCTTCAATAACATTTGAGGGAAAGTAGTTTGAAATACTTCCGGCTTTCGCAAAGCCTAATGCTACTTGCATCAGTCCTGCCAGCACTACAGCCAATAATAATGTTTCAAAAGAGCCAAGAGTTGCAATAGCTGTCAAGATTATAGCTGTAAGTCCTGCCGCAGGTCCGGCAACACTTATCTGAGATTTACTTAAAAAACCTACTACAACACCTCCGATTACTCCCGATATAATACCGGAAAATAAGGGAGCTCCACTTGCCAATGCAATTCCTAAGCAAAGAGGTAGGGCTATTAAAAATACCACTAAACCTGCTAAAATATCTGATTTTAGGTATGTTGAATTGAAATTTCTCATTGATATCCAAATTAAGCCTCAAAAGTAAATGACATGACCTTAAAAAAAACTTAAAATGAATAAAGATTAGCTTAAAGGAATTGGAATAGCAGATTTGTTAGTTTGTATTTCCCTTTTAAACAGATAGTTCCTTGACTTGATCTTTATAATATGATATTTTTGTTAACAGAGATGTACCTTAAGTTTCTATATTAAACTGTTATAATATGGTATCAACTTCATGATTTATTAATGTATGATTTATTCACAAGTGGTAGTAAGCTTTTCAGTGGTATTGAATTCGAAATGATCAGGGGGATATATTTATTTATATACCTGATAATTATATGCTGGATAGAAAAATGCTAAATGAATTCATTTAGTCCTAACTTGGTGGCCTTTTGTTAATGTGATATTATCTCTGGAATATATAAATATTGGAAACGAAAAGTATAGATTGTAAAGAGGAATACCTTATGTCATAATGCTATTAATATAAGCAAGGAGAGGTGATATTTAATTTCGAAGCATATGAGTGTTCAATTTTTTATTACAAATATAAAGTTGTAATATTTAAAATTAAGATCAGTTTAGTGGAAGTGTGATGGTAAATTTATTTGAATTGGCTTCTTCATTTGCTACATAAGAAATTGTTCCATCGTGCATCGTTAGGATCTTTTTTATAAAAACAAGCCCCAGACCGAATCCTCTTTTCCCTTTGCTGTTTTCTCCTCTGAAATAGCGCCCGTAGATATATTGTCTTTCGTTTTCATTTATAACAGGACCGTTATTTATGAAATCTATTTGAAGTCGTTTATTTACCGGTGTAATAACAATTGTTGCCAGATTATCTACACTATATTGGATGCAGTTAATCATCATGTTGGACAAAGAAGCTTTTAAAAGACGCAGGTTAGCAAATATAGTGAGCTTGCTTTCATCTTCTATAGACTCGGAATATTTAATGGAAAACTGAAAGTCCGGGTATAATACATTGAGCTCATCAACCAAATCAAAAATAAGTTCGTCAATCCGTATTCTTGACAGTTTGGGAGTGTTGCCCGATTCCGTTTTGGCAATTTCCAGCAATGAGTTTATGATCTTACTTAAGTTTTCGGTGTCCTCTTTCTGATCTTTTATTAAAAATTTTATTTTATTAATATCTACCTCTTTCTCAATTCTCTCAAAGTTGGATACCAAAACTGCAATTGGTGTTTTTAATTCATGAGATATATGGTGAACGGCATTCTTTTGAAATGAAAATGCTTCATTCATTCTTTGCATTAATTCGTTGAACCTTTGCCCTAAAACCGCGACTTCATTTTTCCTGCCATCCATTACAGCAATTGGTTCATATTTACTTTCAAAGTTGAAATCTTTTATTTGTCGGGTAAGTGCAACGATAGGATTTGTTATTTTTTTTGAAAGGTAATATGACATAAAAATAACCACCAGAACGATTATCATAAAGGTTAGAAAGAGAATGTATTTGAGATAATTCAGCTTATGGTATCCTGGCAAGTCATAAGCATTACTGATTCCATAAAACACTTCTCCGTCTTGTTCCACATAGATTCCTAGTACATCATAACGGCCGCTTTTCTGCTCTACCTTTGTTTTAAGGGAAGATAGTCGGGAGAGAATATTCTTAGTAAGATCGGTGGGCTTATGATCCAACCTTGAGTAGAGGAGGTTTTTATCCTTATCAAAAATAAAGAGTTTTTGAGCATAAACATCATTAATTGTGATCCGATCCATAGCGGAAATCAATTCCTCATCTATCTCTTCAATTTTTGTGAGGAACTTTAATGTGTTAATTATTTTCTCCTTCTGCTGTTGGTGGAAATCTTCAGCACGGTATTCATAGAATAACATATAGATAAAAAAGAAGGCAGCTCCAACCATAACTATAGTTACTACTGAAAAGTAAAATAATATCTTTTGTTTAATACTCATTTTTCGTCAAAGTAGTATCCAAATCCTATTTTTGTTTTTATTGAATCCTTTCCAAAAGGTTTGTCCAGTTTCTTTCTGAGAAAGTTTATATATACTTCAATAGTGTTTGTATTTGCGTCAAAGGCTGTTCCCCAGATTTCTTTTATTAATTCTTTTTTAGGAACCAGTTCCCCTTTAGATAATACTAATCTCAATAAT